>JAZNCR010000245.1:0-11632 GCA_045587605.1 Eubacteriales bacterium | reverse complement strand
GCTGGTAACAATCCCTCCGTCACGGCTTGCGCCGTGCCACCTCCGAGGTTGCTTGCAACCTCGGGCGTAAGCCCACCCTTCTGCACAAGGGAGGCTTTGCGGAGTGTAAACAAACCTATACCTTTGTTGCCGTTTTGCTTACTCGATTGTATCGATATCGTGGGGGGTGCGCTGATAGACGAAGTAGTTGAGCCAGTTGGAAAAGAGCAGGTTTGCGTGTCCGCGCCAGACGTTGATGGGGCGGCGGGAGGTATCGTTGCCGGGGAAATAGTTATAGGGAATATCGATCGGAAGACCGCGGAGAGTATCGCGGAAATATTCGCGGGAGAGGGTGTCGTAATCGTATTCGGCGTGACCCGTAATGTAGAACTGGCGCGCATTTTTATCGGCAATGATGTATGCGCCCGCCATCTCGGAGCGCGCAAGAATATCGAGCTGAGGGCAGGCCTCAATATCGGCCTCGTTCACGGTGGTGTGACGCGAGTGCGGCGCGAGGAACACCTCGTCGAAGCCGCGGAGAAGCGGATGCTTGAGGAAAAGCGCCTTGTGCTCGAAAATGCCGAACATCTTCTCGGGCAGAGCCTTTTTCTCAATACCGTAGTGATGATAAAGTCCCGCCTGTGCGGCCCAGCAGATATGCAGGGTGGAGTAGACGTTTTTCCGCGACCAGTCGAGAATGTCGCAAAGCTCATCCCAGTAGGCAACGTCGGCAAACTCAAGGTTTTCCACCGGCGCACCCGTAATGATGAGACCGTCAAACTTCTTGTGCTTGACCTCCGAGAAATTATGATAAAAGCTTTCCATATGCTCCTCGGAAATATGGGTAGCACGATAGGATTCGGTGCCGAGCAAGGTAAGCTCAATCTGCAGGGGGGTGTTGGAAAGCAGACGGATCAGCTGTGTCTCGGTGGCGATCTTGGTCGGCATCAGATTCAGAATCGCAATGCGCAGAGGACGAATATCCTGCGTCATCGCACGGTTCTCGTCCATAATGAAAATATGCTCGCTCTCCAAAATTTGGGCAGCCGGAAGGCCACCGGGAATTTTAATCGGCATACGGTAGTGCTCCTTCTTATCATCGTAGTGCGTTACAGCTTATTATATCAAACCGTACAGGGATTGTCCAGTATTTTTTCAAAAAAAGGCGGGAGAGGCGCGTTTTTGCGCCCCTCCCGCAAAAAGTCAGCAAAGAATTATTTCCCGTATCGGAATCCGCAGGCCTCGCTGACAGGCAGCGAGAAAACGACGGCGCGGGCATCGGGGGATGCCCCTGCGTTCTGCATGATCGAACGCATGATCTCCCGCTTCGATTCGTTATCCGCGACGATGAAGATCATTTCCTTCTCCTCGGCGATTGAAAGACCGAAAAAGGTCTGGGTGCCGGCGCCTGCCGTGCCCTTGGCGTGAATGACAGTACCGCCTCGCGCACCGCCTGCGCGTGCCGCGTCCATCACGAGATCGGTCTGTCCCTTTTCTGCGACGGCGATGATCAGCTCAAAGTTCGGGGTATCGTTCATTTCTTTCACCTCGTTTACGTTTTCCTCGGGCTCGTATCCCGGCATCAAGTGAGCAAGTGCCTGTCTGCCGCCCATCGTGGAGAGCGGCACACTGACGGCAATGCCCTGGTCGGGCAGGTCGATATACATTTCGGCAATCAGCGCCGCCGTCAGCGTCCTCGCCTGCTCACCCGTCACAACCGAGAAGAGCACGCTCTTCTCAGTCTGCTCAAGCCCGAACAGGTCAAGCGTTTTTGCCGTGGCGGTACCGTGCGCGGGGGAGGCATACACGATCTGTACGCCGTGTCCCGCATAAAATTCAGTATAGCGCAGCGTATCCTCCCGCCGCGTTACGGTAATATATAATTGAATGTCCTTCATATACAACTCCGATCTTACAGCTCGATAATATCGTCCTCGACCACCTCGACAGCAGGCGTCGGTACTGCCTTGCGCTGCGTCTTGATGCGATAGATCAAACCGAGAATCTGAATGGCGATCAGCGGCGTCATGGCAACCATCGCCACAACACCGAAGGCGTCCGTGATGATATTCCCGCCGAGTGCGGAACAAGCCCCCATCGCAAAGGGGAGCAGGAAGGTCGCCGTCATGGGACCCGAAGCAACACCGCCCGAGTCAAACGCGATGGCGGTAAAAATGGGAGGGACGAAGCGGGTCAGCAGCAGAGAAATCGCGTAGCCGGGAATCAAAAACCACATCACGGAAATTCCCGTCAGAACCCTTGTCAGCGCAAGACCGACCGAAATCGACACGCCGATCGACAGCGTCTGCATCAGCAGATTCGGGGGGATGGTACCCGACGTGATGCGGTCAACCTGTTCGGTCAGCACGTGGACGGCGGGCTCCGCTTTGACGATGAAATAACCGATCACCATACCAAGCGGGATGATGATAAAGTTGAACCTCATTCCGCCAAGCAGCTGACCGAGATAATGTCCTGCCGGCATAAAGCCAACGTTGACACCGGTCAAAAACAGAACGAGTCCCAAATAAGTATAGCCGACACCGATGCCGATCTTGACCAACTGCTTGCCCGGCATACGGCCGGCAAAGAATTGGAAGATCAAAAAGAAAATCACAATCGGTGCAAGCGAGATGAATACCTCCCACATATAGTGGGGAATTGCCCGGGTGAAAAGGCTGATCAACGCGCGCGAATCCCCCGCCGTAATGGCATCGACCGCACTGTAGCTGCTCTCGGTAGGCTTGAAAACGAGACCGAGAAGCAGGACGGCGGCAATCGGCCCGACCGAACAGAGGGCAACCAGACCGAAGCTGTCGTCCTCCGAATCCTTGTCCGAACGGATGCTCGCCACACCGACGCCGAGTGCCATGATAAAGGGCACCGTCATCGGTCCGGTCGTCACGCCGCCCGCATCAAAGGAAACGGCAAGAAAATCAGGGGGAACAAAGGCGGAGAGACCGAAAGCAAGCAAATAGAAGCCGATCAGCAGATAGGAGAGCTTAATGCGCAAAAGAATGCGCAGCATTGCAATCACAAGAAAAAGTCCCACGCCAATGCCGACGGCTAAAATGAGCGTCATGTTGGGGATGGTGGGCACCTGCTCGGCCAACACCTGCAAATCAGGCTCCGACACGGTAATCATGATGCCGACGAAAAGTGCCACGCCGACAATAAACCACACCCGTTTGGATTTGGTGATGCGCGAGCCGACATATTCGCCGATCGGCGTCATCGCCGTATCCGCCCCCAGCGTGAACAACCCCATGCCAAAAATCAAGAGAACCGCCCCGAACAGAAATGCCAGCATGGTATCGGGTGGAATGGGCGTAATGGTAAAGCAAAGCAGAAGCACAATGCCGGTAACGGGCAGAACCGACGAAAGTGATTCCTTGATTTTTTCTTTGAGGATTGTGCGTGCAAAGGACAAGGTACAGCCTTCCCCCTATCTATGGTATCATATTATATATTTATTATAGCGGAATATCCCGGCAAGGTCAAGACCCGCTGGCAATTCCGCGCAAAATTCGGGCAAGCGAAAAGCACTCGTCATATTCGCCGAGGCGACAGGGATCCTCTTCCCCATCGCGTCCCGTCGGCAGCCGTATCTCGGGCGCGGCCTGCCGCTGACTTCACCGACCGCATAATCATCCCATACGGTATCGGACGGTCGGACGGCATTGCTTTCATGCTCTTTCCGCCGATGCTTTTATTTTCAGTGCCGGAGCAGGCGCATTTCGATTTTATGGCTTGAAACATCGGCCGACTCGATCCGCACACGAACGGGATCCCCGAGTCGGTACACCTGTGCACCGCAGGTAAGGCGGTAATTCTTTTCGTCATAGACAAAGAAGCCGTCAAGCGAGGAAATGGGAATCAGACCCTCGCAGGTATTCTCGAGCTCGGCAAAAAGACCGAATCCCGTAACCGAGGAGATGCGTGCATCAAAGGCTTCCCCGATATGCCGGGCCATGAAAATGGTCTTGTACAAATCCTCAATCTCCCGCTCAGCCGCAAGGGCGCGAAGCTCATTCTCGCTCGACATCTTCGCGGCACGCTCGGCAAATGAAGTCAGCTTATCCCGCTCGCGGCCGGTCGCCTTGCCCGCAAGCACGCTGTGAATGATGCGATGGACGGCCAGGTCGGGATAGCGGCGAATGGGAGAAGTAAAGTGGGCATAAAGCTTGATGCCAAGGCCAAAGTGACCGAGCGGCTTTGTGTCATAGCGTGCTTTCTGCAGGGATCGCAGCAAAACGGCAGACACCGGCTCGGCAATGCCCTTTTTCCCTGCCGCTGTGATCACGGCGGCAAGATCGGCGGGATTGACATCCCCCCGCCCCAAGCGCCCCACCGGCAGCCCGAGATTCCAGGCATACTCGGCAAAGGCCTGCATCTTCTCGTTAAGCGGCTCTTCATGCACGCGGTAGACACAGGGAAGTCCGCGTGCTTCCAGATACGAAGCAACGCCCTCGTTTGCCGTAAGCAAAAACTGTTCGATCATCTTCTCGGCATCCCCGCGCTCGCGGCGGATAATCTCCACAGGCTCCCCGTCCCCGTCAAGCACAATCGCAGCCTCTGCCGTCTCCAGCACCAGCGCACCTCGCGCCTGCGAACGGGCGGCCAGAATGCGGTATAATTCATGCATATCGGCAAGGGTTGACAGTACATCGGCATATTTGCCGGCAAAAGCCGAAGCCTCTCCCCGGGTGAAAATATCGTTGACCTCGCTGTACACCCCCCGCACCTTGGAGCAAATGACCGACTGCGCGAGCTCGCAATCGAGCAGCCGCCCATCAGCGGAAAGCGTAAGCAGTGCCGACAGCGTATAGCGATTTACCCCGCCGCCAAGCGAACAGCAGCCGTTGGACAGGGCGGTGGGGAGCATCGGCACGACCTGATCGGTAAAATAGACGCTGGTACCCCGCGCAATCGCCTCGCGGTCAAGCGCGGAACCGGCCTTGACATAATGGGATACGTCGGCGATATGCACGCCGAGCAGCCAGCCCTGCTCGGTTTTCTTGAGTGAGATCGCGTCGTCAAGGTCCTTGGCATCGGCACCGTCGATGGTAAAAATGATCTCTCCCCGCAAATCCAGCCGCCCGCGCGAGGTGACACGACGTCCGGCAGCCTCCTCGGCCTCAGCCAAAACCTCGTTGGGAAATTCGGTGGGAATCCCATTCTCGTGCAGGATAGCGGCGTAATTTGCGGCACGGCTGTCCTTTGCCCCGAAAATCTGCAGGACACGGCCGCGTGCGGGGGAGCCGGCGGTGGGGTATTCGGTGAGAATCAGCTCAATCTTATCCCCTCTGCGTGCACCGTGGGTATCGGCGGGGGAAATTTCAATTTCAAAAGGAAGCTTTTTGTTTTCGGGAATCGCATAAAGCCGCCGAACGGTACGCCGGCCGCGAATGTGTGCCTCCACACAGAATTCGGCAATCACCGTTTTGACCGCACGCTCGATGATCTCGAGCACTGCCGCCTCCTTCCGGTCATCTCTGCCGTTTCCGCGGAAGGTTTTTGCGCAGGGAGAGGTGAAAAATTTGACGCGATCTCCATCAACGGCCCCTCCCGTCGAAGATGCGGGAACGAAAAAATCCTCGGGTACATCTTGACCCGGCTTTGCGTCGGGGGTAATAAAGCCGTACCCGCGCGAGGTACCGTGAAAGATACCGAAAAGAATCTCCTGCTCGCCCCGCACGTCCGCGCGCCGCACGCTCGCAGCATATCTCCTGCTTCGGCTCACCGCAGAGCTCCGCTTGGCGGCACGGGCGGCATACCGGTTCAAGTTTTTCTTTTTCTTGTGTTTTTTCATGTGTTTTCCATATCCGAAATTTCATTTGCAGAATAAAGCAAAAACCGCTTTTGGATAGTATACCCAAAAGCGGTTTTTGCATGCCGGATGACCTTAAAGAAGGATATACAGCACAACGACCAGAACGGCAAAAACAATTGCCACGATGGTGGTCAGCTTCGAGAGCATCTTATCCATAGTGCTGGCCTTGGACTTGCCGAAGAAGGTTTCTGCGCCGCCGGCAATGGTACCGGAGAGACGCTTATCCTTGCCCGACTGCATCAGAATAGCCGCAACGAGGAAAACTGCCATAACCAAAAGAAGAATACCGATAACGATTTCCATTTTCGCAATACTCCGTTTCTCCGCCGCACGTTTCCTATGCGCCATGGTCTCGCCTCCGGCGGAGAAGCGAACCGCGATCAGTGCATACTTATCGTGTGCACAAAAATTGACGTATAGTTATTATAACACAGTCCTCGTCCGATTGCAAGAGGATTTTATAATTTTTTCTTTATTTTTCTCGTCATTTCTTATTTTTTCAAAAAAAGAGATCGGTTTTCACCGATCTCTTTTTTCTGTGTACCTCAAACGGCAAATCAGCCCAGCTTAGCCTGGTTGATCTTGATGCCGGGGCCCATCGTGGACGCGAGGACGCAGGACTTGATATACTGACCCTTTGCAGCTGCGGGACGAGCCTTGATGATTGCACCGACGAGGGTGTCAAAGTTCTCCTGAAGCTTCTCAGCGCCGAAGGATGCCTTGCCGATGGGGCAGTGGATGATGTTGGTCTTGTCAAGACGATACTCGATCTTACCGGCCTTAGCCTCGGTAACAGCGCGAGCAACGTCGGGGGTAACGGTACCTGCCTTGGGGTTAGGCATCAGGCCCTTAGGACCGAGCACCTTACCCAGACGGCCGATAACGCCCATCATGTCGGGGGTTGCGATAACAACGTCGAAATCAAACCAGTTCTCCTGGGTGATCTTTGCAACCATGTCCTCAGCACCGACGAAGTCAGCGCCTGCTGCCAGTGCGGCGTCAGCCTTGTCACCCTTCGCGAAAACGAGGGTACGGACGGTCTTACCGGTACCGTTCGGCAGAACGACTGCACCGCGGACCTGCTGGTCTGCGTGACGGGAGTCTACGCCGAGACGAACGTGCAGCTCGATGGTCTCATCGAACTTTGCCTTGGAGGTCTGGCAAACGAGAGCCAGTGCCTCTGCGGGATCGTAAAGCTTGTTCTTTTCAAGCAGCTTAATGCTGTCAGAATATTTCTTACCCATTTTCCGTATCCTCCTTAGTCCTTAACCACTACACCCATGGAACGGGCGGTGCCTGCGATCATGCTCATTGCGGTTTCGATGGATGCGGCGTTCAGGTCAGGCATCTTCGTCTCTGCAATCTGTCTTACCTGCTCACTGGTGATGGTAGCAACCTTGGTCTTGTTCGGAGCAGCCGAACCCGACTCGATGTTGCATGCCTTCTTGATCAGCACGGGAGCGGGAGGAGTCTTGGTGATAAAGGAGAAGGAACGGTCAGCATAAACCGTGATGACAACGGGAATGATCAGACCGATGTCATTCTTGGTGCGCTCGTTGAACTCCTTGGTGAAGTTCGGGATTGCGACACCGTACTGACCGAGTGCGGGACCTACAGGCGGCTGCGGCGTTGCCTTACCGGCGGGCAGCTGCAATTTGATATAACCAATAATTTTCTTAGCCATTGTTAAAATTACACCTCCAAATGTGGTTCAATATACGGGAGAATGAAAAATTTTCTCCCTCCCATGTAGACGCTCAGACCTCGTCGTCGGCCCGTACGTCTTTGGTCTCGAGTCTGACCGGCATATCGCGGCGCGCGGTTTTGACCAGCACCGTGACTTCCTTGCGGTCGTCCGAGAAATCTTGAATTGTTCCGCGGTATCCTTCGAAAAGACCCGCGCAGATCTTGACCTTGCTGCCCACGTCAAAGCTGACGCTGACGGTACGCGTCTCAACGTTGAGTGCCTCGACCTCTTCATCGGTCAGCGGCGTCGGACGCGAGCCGGGGCCGACAAAGCCGGTTACACCGCGAATGTTGCGCACAACGTGCCAGCTTTCGTCGGTCATGGTCATTTTGATCAGCACGTAACTGGGGAAGATTTTCTCCTCGGTTTCGCGCTCTGTCTCACCATCCGTTTCCACGACCGTTTCGGTGGGAATGCGGATATCGTAGATCAAGTGGGAAAGATTACGGTTTTCCACGATCTTCTCGAGATTGGCTTTGACCTTGTTCTCATATCCCGAATAGGTGTGCGCCACATACCAACGCGGGCCGAGATTCATTTCATTGATATCACTCATGATTTCCTAAACCAGCCCCGGCTTAGAGCAGTTCGCCAAGCGCCGTGACAACCTTGGAAAAACCAAGGTCAAGAAGTCCGACCAGAACACCGACTGCCAGCACGACGACAACAACCACAACCGTGTTGTTCTTGACCTGCTTCCAGGGGCACCATACGATCTTCTTTACTTCGCTCTTGTAGTCACGGAAGAACTTCTTCACGCGCTCCGAGAACTTTACCTTGTCCTTCTTCGGCTTCTTTGCTGCTTCGCTTTTCTCGGGGGTAGCTTCGGTTTTCTTTTCTAAATCTGCCATATTCCCCTCCTGAATTACTTCGACTCTTTGTGCAGCGTGTGCTTGCGGCAGAACTTGCAGTACTTGTTCATCTCAAGTCTGTCCGGGTCGTTTTTCTTGTTTTTCTTTGTGTCGTAGTTGCGCTGCTTGCACTCGGTGCAGACGAGCGTTACCTTGACGCGTTGTTCATTCTTCGCCATGGATTTCGGCACCTCCGATTCTTAGAATTTACCGCTTGCGCGGTCTTAGTTGTACCTCCCTCAGCCAGAGGCCGTGCGGGCGCAAATTTTCGCACGAAAAAAAGCCCTCTTGCAGAGGTAGATTCATTATACCAAATCCCCCCCCGTTTGTCAAGAACTTTTTTATATTTTTTTATTTTCTTTTCTTATCCCCGCCGATACGTCCGTTTTTTTCAAAAAAACGCAAAATCGCAACACCGAAGCGTGCGCCATCCCCTGCGGCATCGTTGACAATACGGGAGATTTGTGCTATAATTCACTGAACAAGCAAAGCAAATGGATTTCAGGAGGTTGCGCGATGCGTCCGATCACCACGGTCATTTTGATTTTTTCGATTCTCGGTGCCGCCGATTATCTTTTGGGAAACAAAATCGGGCTCGGCCGGGAATTCGGACGGGCATTTTCCATGTTCAGCTCCATCTCTCTGTCCATGCTGGGAATCGTCGTGATCGCACCGGCGATCGGCGTATGGCTCACACCCCTTTTTGAAGGATTTTACCGCTTGCTCGGCATTGATCCGTCCATCATCCCCGCCTCGCTTTTTGCCAACGATATGGGCGGTATGGCGCTCGCTCTCGCCGCGTGCAAATCGGAGGCCATCGGTAATTTCAACGCCTTCGTCGTCTCCTCGATGATGGGCTGCGTAATCTCCTACACCATCCCCTTCTCGCTCGGCATTGTCAAGCCGCAGCAGCACAAGGCGCTCTTCCTCGGCCTCCTTTGCGGAATCATCACCATTCCGATCGGCTGCTTTGCCGCCGGACTGATCTGCAAAATCAGCATCAGGGTGCTTCTGCTCGATCTGCTTCCGCTGATCCTGCTTTCTCTGATCGTCGGCGCCGCGCTGATTCTCGTGCCCAACGTCTCGATTGCCTGTTTTCGGGTTTTCGGCGCCTTCATCAAGGCGCTGACCATCGCGGGGCTTGCCTGTGCGATCTTCACCTTTTTGACGAAAATCGAAATCAACCCGCATTTTGACTCCCTCGAGAACGCCGCCTTTATCTGCTTCAATATCTGCATCACCCTCTCGGGTGCGCTCCCCCTCATGCTTGTCGTCTCTAAGCTGTTACATAAGCCCCTCAACAAAATCGGCGAACGGATGGGGATCAACGGCACGTCCGCCGTCGGTCTGCTCGGCACGGTCGTCTCCCACTCGGCAACCCTGGGCATGGTGGAGAAGATGGACGAAAAGGGAACGGTGCTCAACGCAGCCTTTGCCGTATCGGCGGCCTGCAGCTTCGGCAGTCACCTCGCCTTTACCATGGCCTTTAATCCCGATTATCTTCCGCCCGTCATCATCGGCAAGCTTCTCTCGGGCATCTGCGCGGTGCTGCTCGCATTGCTCATCTATAAAGACAGCCCGACAGAAGCGGCATAACCCCCATTCTCCGCAAAAACGAAAGGGTCTCCTGCGGCAACAAGCAGATTGCGCCGCAGGAGACCCTTTTTCATTTTTCCGCGTAGTCCATCGGCAGGACCGAGGAAAGAATATAATTGCTGACGTACATTCCCTTCGGGGTAAAGGCATAGCGGTCACCGTCGAAGGTCACGAAGCCGTCGTCGATATAAGCGGCAAGGCGTCTGCCGCAGTAATCGTCAAGGTCCTCGGAGAAGCGTTCGGCAAATTCGTTCCGGCTCACGCCGTCCGAGAGGCGCATCGCCAGCATCACGAATTCGCTCTTGCGCTCGGCGGGGGAAATCTCGCGGCGCTCCGCCCAGACGGTATCAGCCTGACCGACCAGCTCCATGCCGTCGATATAGGCGTGTGCATCCCGCACGGTGGCAAATCGCTCACCGTCGAAATCACTGTGCGCAGCCGCACCGAAGCCGAGATATTCGCCGCAGGTCCAATACTTGACGTTGTGGCGGCAGCGATAGCCGGGGCGGGCGAAATTGCTGATCTCATACTGCGCATAGCCCCGCTTTGCCAGGTGCTCCACGCACTGCATATACATATTGTATTCGGCATCCTCATCGGGCAGCGGCAGGGTATCGCGCGCCGCAAAGAAGGGTGTTCCCTCCTCGATCTTGAGTCCGTAGACCGACAGATGCTCGGGCGCGAGCAGAGCCGCCGTATCAAGCGATTTGAAGAAGGATGCCTCATTCTGATGGGGAATACCGTACATCAGATCAACGTTGATGTTCTCAAAGCCTGCGTCTCTTGCGTCCGAGAAGGAGCGTTCAAAATCCTCTTTGGTATGGATACGGCCAAGTGCACCGAGCTCTCTCGGGTGGACCGTCTGCAGGCCCATGCTCAGCCGCGAGACCCCCTCGCGATAGAGCTTGCGCAGTCCCTTGAAGTCCACCGTTGCGGGATTGGCCTCCATCGTGATCTCCACGTCGTCGGTCATCGAATAATTCCGCCAAAGCGTATTGAGCACCCGGTGAAGCAGCTTTGGGGGAAGAAGGGTGGGCGTTCCGCCGCCGATAAAAACGCTGTCCACCGTATACTCGCGGCAGAGGGGGGCGAAATCCTCCATCTGCAGCTGAAGGGCGGCGACGTAATGGCGCTGAATCTCCTCGTCCTGCGGAACGAAGGAATAGAAATCGCAGTAGGCACATTTTGCGGCGCAGAACGGAATATGCACGTAGAGGCCGAGCTTTTTTCGATTGTTTCTTCTCATATCGTCGATTCTCCCACGCTTATTCGTCGTCCAGCTTGAGCACGGCCATAAAGGCCTCGGGGGTAACCTGAACCGAGCCGAGCTGACGCATCTTCTTTTTGCCTTCCTTCTGCTTTTCAAGCAGCTTCTTTTTGCGGGTGATGTCACCGCCGTAGCACTTGGCAAGCACGTCCTTGCGAAGTGCCTTGACCGTCTCGCGGGCAATGACCTTCGCGCCGATCGCTGCCTGAATCGGAATTTCAAAGAGCTGGCGCGGAATATTCTCCTTCAGCTTCTCGGCAATGCGGCGGGCGCGGGTGTATGCCTTTTCCTCGTGAACGATGAAGGAGAGCGCATCGACCTGTTCGCCGTTGAGCAGGAAGTCGAGCTTGACCAGCTTG
>JAZNCR010000244.1:0-7078 GCA_045587605.1 Eubacteriales bacterium | reverse complement strand
GGCTGCTACTGCGCCGCTTTGAACAGTAGAAACAAAGGTATACCTTTGTTTGCCACTCCTCAAAGCCTCCCTTTGCACAAGGGACAAGCTTCGGCTGGCTGTACGTTCCACAAAGAAGAGCCGTGTGTGAACGGCTCTTCTTTGTGGTATCGTTTAATCAAACTGTGCGCTGTACAGGGCGTGGTAGAAGCCGCGTGCGGCCATCAGCTCGTCGTGGCTGCCTTGTTCTGCGATGCAGCCGTCGCGGACAACGAGGATAACGTCGGCGTTCTGTACGGTCGAGAGACGGTGCGCGATGACAAAGCAGGTTTTGTTTTCCATCAGACGGTACATAGCTTCCTGAATCTGCACCTCGGTGCGCGAGTCAACGTTCGAGGTTGCCTCGTCAAGGATCAGCATCCCCGAGCGGGGCAGCATGGCGCGGGCGATGGTGATCAGCTGCTTCTGACCCTTTGAAATATTGACGCCGTCATCCGAGAGGACGGTATCATAGCCGTCGGGCAGCTGTTCAATGTAATTGTGGATCCGCGCGGCCTTGGCCGCCGCGACCACCTCTTCACGGGTGGCATTCTCTTTGCCGTAGGCGATATTTTCATATATCGTTCCATGGAAGAGCCAGGTGTCCTGCAGAACCATGGTAAAGCCGAGACGAAGGCTGTCGCGGGTCAGATTGCGGATCTCATCGCCATCCACGAAGATATTGCCTGCCTGGGGGTCATAGAACCGCATCAGGAGATTGATGATGGTTGTTTTTCCCGCGCCCGTTGGGCCGACGATGGCAATGATTTTTCCGGGCTTGGCGTCAAGCGTGAAATCGTGCAGAATGGTGCGTTCCTCGGTATAGCCGAAGCGGACGTGCTCGAGCTTGACGTGCCCGCGGACGTCGGAAAGGGTAAGTGCGTTTTCGGTGTCAAGCGGTTCGGGCTCCTCGTCGATGAGACGGAACACGCGCTCAGCGGCCGCCATGGCCGACTGAAGCTCGCTGATAATATTGGCCATCTCGTTGATTGGCCCCGAGAAACGGCGGGAGTACTGGATAAAGTTTGAGATGTCGCCAAGCGAGAGGGCGGGGAAGACGAGTGCGCCGATCGAGAAGGAGCCGATCATATAGAGCATGGCGCCGAACATCGAGATGAGCGAGAGCGAGAGGTTGTTGACGAAATTGACCGAGGGACCGATCATCGAGCCTTGATAGTCGGCGTGATAGTAGGCATCGACCGCCGCAGTGTTGCGCTCGTCAAAGCGTCCGATGATGACCTCCTCACGGTTGTAGGCCTTGATGGTCTTCTGTCCCGAGAGCATCTCCTCGGCATAGCCGTTGAGCTCACCCAGCCTGGCCGAGCGGAGCTTGAAGAGGGGACGCACCTTCTTGGTCTTATATTTGGTAAAGATGAGCGAGATCGGAACGGTGACAGCAAAGACGAGAATGAGGACGGGGGAGATGGCGAGCATCATGCCGAGCGAGCCGAATACGGTAATGACGCTGGCACAGATCTGCAGAACGTCGTGTGAGAGGGAGGCGTTGACCGTATCGATGTCGTAGGAGATATGGCTGATGATCTCGCCCGTTGCCGTGCGGTCGAAGTAGCCGACCGGAAGCTCGGTCAGATGATCGAACACCTGCTTGCGCATGGTATAGATGATGCGCTGGCTGAGATGGATCATGAGGGCGGCAAGACAGAAGGAGAGAAGTGCGGAGAGCGCGTAGAAGACGAGCATCAGGCCGCAGTAGAAGAACACCTTCTCGAAGATGACCGCGCCCTCGCCCGGGGCGATAGCGTCGATGGCCAGACCGGAGAGCCGAGGGGCAACGAGAGAGAGCAGGTTTGAGGAGATCATCAAAAGGAAGGCGAGGATCACCATAAAAGGATAACGCAGAAGATAGGTGCAGAGACGGCGGATGACACGGGAACGGGACGTGCGGTCAAGCTTGACGTCGGGGGCGGCGCTGACGTTGGAGAGCTTTCCGCGGCCGCCGCCGGGCATTGCGTTTTTATTCAAGGATTGCACCTCCCATCTGGGATTCACTGATCTCGCGGTATACGGCACAGTCGGCAAGGAGGGAGGCATGGTCGCCAAGCCCAATGATCCGACCCTCGTCGATGACGAGGATCACGTCTGCCTGCATGACCGAGCTGATACGCTGGGCCACGACGACGGTGGTCGTTTCCCCGCTGAGATTTTCGGCAATGGCGCGCCGCAGAGCGGCGTCGGTCTTGTAATCGAGTGCCGAGGAGGAGTCGTCGAGAATGAGGATTTCGGGCTTTGCGGCAAGTGCGCGGGCAATGAGGGTGCGCTGCTTCTGCCCGCCGCTGATGTTGGTTCCCTTGGAGGTCAGCATATGCAGATATCCCTCTTCAAAATCGGCAATGAAGGGAGCGGCCTGCGCCAGCTTCGCGGCAAATTCAATTTCGGCACGCGACAGCGCGCGGCCGAAGGCAATGTTTTCCTCGATCGATTCGGCATAGAGAAAATCGTTCTGCATGGCAACACCGAATTTCAGGTGCAGCTCCTCGGGCGAATAGGTGCGGACGTCACGTCCGCCGATGCGGATAGACCCGCTGTCAACATCGTAGAAACGCATCAGAAGCTGAACGATGGTCGATTTTCCGCTTCCGGTCGCACCGATAATGCCGAGCGTACCGCCGCGTGGGACGCGGAAGGAAATATCGGTGAGATTGTTCTTGGTCTTGTTGTAGGAGAAGCAAACGTCCTCAAAGGTAATAAAGCCTTCGTCACCGTCGGGACGGCAAGGATAGTCCTCCTCGGCCGAGACGGTCAGGTCGGTCGGCATCTCAAGCACCTCGCCGATGCGGCTTGCTGAGGCCGTACCCTTCGAGATCATCACAAAGATTCGAGTAATGGCCAGCATGGCGTTGGAGATCATCGTGAAGAAGGAGAGAAAGGCGATGATACTGCCCGGTTCGCTGCTTCCCGCATTGACGCGGAGCGCACCGACCGCAATAACGAGGGTGAGTCCGGTGTTGAGGAAGAAGCTCATCAGCGGATTACTTGCCGCCATTGTGATGCCGGCTTTTTTCTCGGCGGCAATTACTTCGCGATTGACGCGGTCAAAATGACGGCGCTCGTAATCGGTCTTGGAGAGGGCCTTGATGACGCGGATACCCTGCGCATTCTCGCGCACAACGCGCACCATGCGGTCGACCGTCTGCTGCAGGGTCGTATAAAGAGGAATACCCTTGCGTGAGATCAGCCATACCGTAACGCTGATGAAGGGGAGCACCGCAACCAAAACGAGGGTGAGAACCGGTTCCATGGTCGCGGCGACGATGATGCCGCCGATAAGCAGGATGGGGGCGCGGACGCCCATGCGCTGCATCATGCCGATCATGTGGTGAACATTATAGGTGTCAGAGGTCAGTCGTGATTCAAGGCTCGGAATGGTGAGACGGTCAATTTGGGCGGGGGAGAGGTGCATGACCCGTGCGAACAGATCGTGCCTCAGCTGCTCCGAGGTGTCGCGGGCAACGCGGGAGGCCATGCGGTTGGCGATGATATTTCCCGTCACACCGAGAATTGAGCAGAGCACCATGATGCCGCCCCAGATGAGGACCGGACGCATTTCACGCGCGGGGACAACGCTGTCAATGATGTGCTTGAGAATATAGGGCAGGAAAAGGTCCATGACGGATCCCACAATTTTGATGGAAAGTCCGAGGGTCATCCGTAAATAAAAGGGACGGAGATAACGAAAGATCAGTTTCACGGCTGTTCCTCCTCCTTTGGATTTTCTTCGGCCGGCTCGTCCAGCTCCTTTTTGGCGTAAGCGGTGGCGCGGTCGCTGATACGGGCAATGAAGCCCTTCATCGCGGCAATCTCTTCCTCGGTCCATCCGTCGGTAAGATATTCGTTCCATTCGCGGGTGATTTGTTTGATATGCGGAAGAATATCATAGGCCTTTTGCGTAGGATAGACCAGCAAAACGCGGCGGTCGCTCTCGCTTTGTCTACGCTCCACGAAGCCCTCTCGCTCGAGTGCGGCAAGATGGCGGGTGACGTTGCTTTTGTCAATATAAATACGCCGTGCGATTTGCTCCTGCGATAATCCCGGTGTGTGGCAGAGGGTGAGAATATAGGATGCCTGACCGGGCTTGAGGCCGGTGCCGCGCAGCTTGTCCGCGCGCCAGAGTATGCCGCATCGGCTGATTACGTTAATGTAGCGCATCAGAGAAGGCATAAGCATCTTCCTTTCGATAAAACAGACCGCGCAAAAAGTTGCGTGCGCAACGATCTTTTCCTTATTATAGCACAGTTTGCCGCGCGGGTCAAGTGCGGCAAACGATCTGCCCGCACAAATTTGATATAGAGGATTTTTTTCACAAGAGAAGTGCACCGTACAACCGAAAATTTCTTTATTATCCCTGCGCAAGAAGCTGCTTCAAAAGGCTCCCCCGTTGGGGGAGCCTTAAAAATGGCAACAAAGGTATGATTTTGGTGCCACTCCTCAAAGCCTCCCTTGTGCAGAAGTGTTGGCGCAAGCGCCGCGAGGTTGCAAAGCAACCTCGGAGCTGTCACCGAAGGTGACTGAGGGATTGTTAACCGAGCGATTAGCACCGCATATCATTTTCACGCTGCAGCGCTGTATTCGGCAGGTAACAATCCTTCCGTCACGGCTTCCGCCGTGCCACCTCCCTTTACACAAGGGAGGCTTGAATAAGACAAAAGTTTGCAGTGTGCACAAAAGTATACCTTTGTTGTCACCCCGTGTCGGGGGTGTAGATTTTGGGGGTATTCCTGTCTCCGAGCAGTTCTGCAAATTGCCAAATATGAAAAATTTTCGACTTTTTGAAGACAAAAACATGAAATTTGTATTGATTTCGCCCAAAGTCATATTGATTATTCCGTTGTTTTGTCAAAATGACCGTTGTATAATAGTATTGGGTATTTTTATTTAGCACTAAATACACAAAAAAGGAGAAAAAGAAATGACTACAAAGAAATTTCGCCTGATCTCGACCCTGATGGCAGCACTCATGGTCCTGGGATCTCTTGCCATCGTACCCGTTGCTGCAGATGACTACAATCTCAATGACTATGCTGTTACTTGGTTTGACTTTGAGGGGACCGATTCCGTAACCCAGCTCAAGGACAAGGCACCCAAGGGTACTGTTGCGGAGACAATTGCGGTAAAGGGTACTGTGGGTGCTGGCGGGGTTGTGATTGAAAACGGTATTGCCAAGCTGCCCCAGGCAAAGTTTACTAACTATCTTTACATGACTGCATCCAACGATAATGCGGACCTCAACAACAAGACCATTTACGTTCGCGCCAAGCTGAATGCTCCGGCGTATCATAAATACGGTGTTGACCTGCTGAAAACGGACACGGAGGTTCTTCGTGTGCCGATGGGTGTCGACTCCGCTTTCAGCACG
Organism: Eubacteriales bacterium; assembly: GCA_045587605.1. Lineage (GTDB taxonomy): Bacteria > Bacillota > Clostridia > Oscillospirales > CAG-272 > SIG693. Next base: position 1,686 of record JAZNCR010000244.1, on the reverse strand, counting down.
GTAACCGTCAGTACCTGGCCTCTGGATTCGCAGACAAATTCCGCTTCGAGAATTAACAACCATTTCACCTATGCATACGGTACCGATACCTGGCTGCATATTGCTTTGGTTGTAAAATACGAAAACCAAAAAATGGAGCTGGATGTTTATGCTTCGACGGATGGTGTAAACTATACGCCTGCCGAGAAGGATTACGAGAATATTGCGTCTATTGCGTGGAACACGCTGAATTTTGGCAACAATGATGCAGATACCCGCAAAAAGCATTTTGACATTGATGAAATCCGTGTTTACAATAAGGCGCTGACCGCAGCTGAAGTTGCCGTGATCGCCGACGACAAGCCGACAGATGCCCCCAATGCTCCCGGCGCTACCGGCGGCTCGACCGGTGGCACGACCGGCGGAGTAACTACTGCTCCCACCAACACCTTCTCGCAGTTCCATTTCTTCTGGCCTGTTATCCGCAACATCAACATCGCGGCTACCGAGAACGGTACCGTTACCTCCAACCGTGCACGCACCTTCGCAGGCACCAAGGTTACCCTGACCGTAACGCCCGATGAAGGCTACGAGCTCGACACCCTGACTGTCCTCGGCAAGAACGGCTACGTCATCAAGACCACCGATCTCGGCGAAGGCAAGTACAGCTTCCTGATGCCCGCTGCTATTCCGCAGATTACGGCTACCTTCAAGTCTACCGGTGCTGTTGTAACGCCCGAGACCCCTGAGACTCCCGAAACTCCTGAGACCCCTGAGACCCCCGAGACTCCTGCTGAGGGCAACGAGCTTGACGCTCACCTTCTGACCTGGTACGACTTCGAGGGCGCAGATGCAGACGCACAGCTGGCTGACAAGGCCGCTAACGGCTTCGACGCACTGCCTGCAGTTCTTGTTGGCAACGTTGAGCTCAAGGACGGCGTTGCATACGTAAATGCTGCCAAGGAAGACAGCTACATTGCACTTGATCCCGACAACGACAATATTGATCTGACCGGCAAGACCGTATTCCTGAAGTTCAAGGTATACGGTATGGATCAGCACGAAAAGAACTACGGTCCTGACTTTATCCAGATCAAGGGTATTCTCCGCACCTTTATTGAGGGCGGTAAGATTGCTGAGTCCGGTCTGCGCATCGAGCGTATGTGGCTGCCCAACAATACGTCCTGGGTACTGAACTACACCTCTCCCTTCGCAATCGAAGAGGGTAAGGACGTTTATGCTGCATACACCTTTGATCGCGATGCATCCGGCGCACTGGTACTCAACGCATACCTCTCCACCGACGGTGTAACCTATCAGCATACCACCGGTACGAATGCTGATTTCCCGGCTCTTGAGTGGACTGCATTTGAGCTTGGCCGCGGCAACACCCGCTGCAGAGACTTCGCTTTCGATGATGTTCGTATCTACGACACCGTTCTGACTGCAGAAGACTTGGCTAAGATCGGCGCATAAGTTAACACAAACACAACAAAGGAGAGTCCCTCGGGACTCTCCTTTTTCTGTTTTTAGAACGTCCGAACACTTTTGCCGTAGGGCGGGGGCTTGCTCCCGCCGCCAAAGGGCAAGATGCGCATGGTGCGGGCGATCAATGACCGCCCCTACAGGGGTATGGGGTAACCGAACACAGCCGTAGGGCGGGGGCTTGCTCCCGCCGTCAAACGGCAAGATGCGCATGGTGCGGGC
>JAZNCR010000243.1:0-3066 GCA_045587605.1 Eubacteriales bacterium | reverse complement strand
ACCCAGCCGGGGCAGACCGCCATCACGCGGATGCCGCGCGGCTTGAGCTCGGCATTGAGTCCGCGGGAATAGCTGAGGACAAAGGCCTTTGTCGCCGCATAGATGTTCATGTAGGGAACGGGCTGAAAGGAGGAGAGGGAGCCGAGCTGATAGATCGATGCGCCCTTTTGCATATACGGCAGGGTGATCTCGGTGAAGGCCGTGAGCGCGCGGCAGTTGAGATCGATCATACCAAGCGAGTCCTCCGGAGCGACGGTATCGTGGCGGCCGAATTTCCCGAATCCGCTTGCGTTGACGAGCACCCGGACGTTGGGCTGCTCAGCTTCAAGCAGCGCACGGTAGTGCGCGTAAGAGGACTCCTCGGTCAAATCTAACGCCAGAATTCGCAGAGGGGCGGTCGTTTCCTTTTCGAGCTCCGCAAGGCGGTCTGCGCGTCTGGCAATTACCCAAATTTCATCAAAGGCTTCGTCGCGATCGAGCTGAAGGACAAACTCCCGTCCCATTCCCGCGCTGGCACCTGTTATGACAGCAATTGTTTTGGACATTTCATCTTTCTCCTTAATCGGTGGATCCGGCTTTTTTTATTATACCGCATAATTCGTTTCTCTGCAAGTAAAATTGCCGCATGAGGAGAAAAAACGAGAAAAAATGCGTATTTCCCTTGACTTGTGCGGCGAAATATGGTAAAAATATAATAGAGAAATCGGGGACAGAGGGAACTCTGCCCCCTGCCTTTTGTCAAACCGGGGGAGGTGTACGGATGGCGGTCAATCGCAAGTATAAAACACTCATTTCCAACACCGCAATTTTGGGACTTGGGACGTTTGGCTCGAAATTGCTGGTTTATTTTTTGATGCCGCTTTATACGGCTTGCTTGTCAAGCGATCAGTTTGGTCGTGCCGATTTGATTGCGCAAACGGCAAATCTGCTTATTCCCATTCTCTCGATCAGCATCTGCGACGCTGTTTTCCGCTTTACGCTTGAGCGTGCCGAAAACCGCTCGGCCGTGCTGACAACCGGTGTTTTTGTGATCGGCGCGGGCGCGGCCATCGGTATGCCGATCGCCATGGCGCTTAACGCCATACCGTATTTTTCGGGGGGATTCGGATGGATGATTCTCGCTTATGTCGTCTCCTCGAATTTTCATACCCTCTGCGCCAATTATCTCCGCGCATCGGGAAGGACAAAAACCTTTGCTTTGCAGGGCATCTTCACGACGGCGATTACGGTAGCCTTGAATCTGCTCTTTCTGCTCGGTTTTGATATGAACGTCGCGGGATACGTTCTCTCGGTCGTGCTTGCCGATATGCTTGTGGGTATCGCTCTTTTCTTCGGCTGCGGACTTTGGCGGCGAATCAGCCTGCGTGCTTTTTCGGCAGATTACGTATTGCGCATGATCCGTTACAGTGCACCCCTGATCCCCACAACAATTTTCTGGTGGATCACCAACGTGTCCGACCGCTATATGATCGCCTATTTCTGCGGAGACGGCATCAACGGCCTCTATGCGGCTGCTTTCAAAATACCCACGCTTCTGATTCTCGTCTCGGGCATCTTTATCGAGGCATGGCATTTTTCCGCCGTGACCGACGGCGGGGATACCGCACAGCAGCGGTCCTTCTTCTCCGCCGTTTTTGACAGCTTCCAGGCGGTTATGTTTATGGCGGGCGCGGGACTTATCGCCTTTGCCAAGCTTTGCGCCGTTCTGCTTTTTGACGACAGCTATTATACTGCGTGGCAGTATATGCCGGTATTGTTGCTCGCAACCGTTTTCTCCAGCCTCGTTACCTTTATGGGCAGCGTGTATCTGGTCGAGAAGAAGAGCCTCAATTCTTTTTATACGTCGCTGATCGGCGCGCTTGTGAATCTTGTGCTTAACTTTGCCCTGATTCCGTTTTGGGGCGCGCAGGGGGCGGCGATCGCAACCTTCACCTGCTATCTTGTCGTCTTTATCATCCGCGCCGTGAATACACAGCGCTATATCCGCTTCGATCTTCACCCCAAAAAGCTTGCCCTCAATACCGCGCTTATGATTCTGCAGTGCACGCTCATGCTCCTTGAGGTGCCCGTTTGGTGGCTGTGGCAGGGAATTCTCACCGCGGCGATCTTTGTTCTCAATGCAAAACCGATTCTGCGCGGAATCCTGCAGGTCTTGCGGAAAGGAAAATAAAAGCACGAAATTTTCCGCAAGGTCTTGCTTTTTTCCCCGATTTGGCTTATACTATTATTTGATATTATTTTTAGAAGGAAGTGTTTCCCATGGCAGAAGAATGCACCCACAATTGTTCTACTTGCTCGGCAAATTGCTCGTCGCGCGAGAAGACCGATTTTCACGAACCCCACCATCCGAAGAGCACCGTCAAGCACGTTATCGGTGTCGTCAGCGGCAAGGGCGGCGTTGGTAAGTCGCTTGTCAGCACCATGCTCGCCGTTGAGCTTCAGCGCCGCGGCAACCACGTTGCGATTCTTGATGCAGACATCACCGGCCCCTCTATCCCGAAGGCATTCGGCCTTTATGACAATGTTGAAGGTACTGAGGAGGGTCTGATCCCGCCCAAGACCAAGACGGGTATCGACGTCATGTCGGTCAACCTCCTGCTCGAGGATGAAACCAAGCCTGTTGTCTGGCGCGGTCCGGTCATTGCCGGAACGGTCAAGCAGTTCTGGACCGACGTAATTTACGACGACGTTGACTATCTCATCATCGACTGCCCGCCCGGAACGGGTGACGTACCGCTGACCATTTTCCAGACCATTCCGCTTGACGGCATCATCATCGTCAGCTCCCCGCAGGAGCTCGTCTCGATGATCGTCCAGAAGATGGCGAACATGGCGCAGATGATGAACATTCCCGTCCTCGGCCTTGTCGAGAACATGAGCTACGTCAAGTGCCCCGACTGCGACCGCGAGATCAAGGTCTTCGGGGAGAGTCATATTGAGGAGGTTGCCGCAAAGTTCGGCTACGATCTCCTTGCCCGTATTCCGCTTGATCCCCGCGTATCGGCTCTCGTTGACCGCGGTATCATCGAGCTGATGGAAAACGACTACCTCACCGCCGCAGCCGAT
>JAZNCR010000242.1:0-2413 GCA_045587605.1 Eubacteriales bacterium | reverse complement strand
CTACGAGCGTCTCTCTGCGAAGCCCGATGTGATCGCCATGTTCAACCATCCCTGCCCGGAGTGGGGCGACTTTGACGAATTTGCCTACCGTACGCCCGAGAGCGATGCGGCAGTCTGTCTTGATGAGATCAAGGGATGGCGCTTTGACGGTGCGCATATGCTTGCGCTTTCCCGCGGCTGGCACGTTGCTCCCGTATCCAACGAGGACAATCACGGCTACACCTGGACGACGGCAACGCCGCAGACGGGATACGTGCTTGCGCCCGCGCTGACGCGGCAGAATATCCTTGAGGCGATGCGTGCGCGCCGTACCTATTCGACCTCCGATCCGACCCTTCGTCTTCGCTTCCGGGTCAACGGGGCCTGGCTCGGCTCGCGTATTCCCGCAACCGATCTCTTGGAGATCGCGTTTTCGCTCGATACCGACCGAGAGGCGGGACTCGGTGTGATCCGTCTGTTCGGCGAGCATGGGATTGTGCTGGCTGAGTGGGACGTCGGCGCGGCAAGGCACGCCGAGGAAAAAATCGTTCTTCCGCCCGATCACGATTACTATTATCTGAAAATCGCCAATCCTCTCGTCAAGGGGGATTACACGGTCAGCGCACCGGTCTGGATAGAGGGAAGGGATTCCCTTTATGCCGAGCCCGAGCTTTCGCTGACGGGGGGCGATAAGCCGAATCTGGTCAGCGTGAGGATCGAGAACCGCGGCGACCGCCCGATGACCGATCTGCGAGCCGATTTCTATCTGACGCAGGCCGATGGCTTCAGTATGATCAGCACGAAGCCCTATTGCAGCGTTTATCCCGACAACATCGCGGCAGGAGAGTCGGTACGGATCGCCCGTGCGTTCCCGCATATCGCAGGCCGCCGCCGCGTCACCGTCGTGGTCAGCGGCCGTGCAGGCAAGCGTCGCTTTACGGATATCCGCTATCTGATGCTTACCCCCGTCACCATTGCCGAGGTACTGCCGGACAGTGCGTCCTGCGTGTTGGCCGACGGCCGCAGTATCCCGAATCCGTTTGCGTATGCCGTTCTCTTCAACCACCAAAATGAGCCGCTTTCCCTTGACGGCGGTGCGCTTCGTCTTTGGACAAATACCGGAAAGAAACCCTTGCCCGAACACGTCCACGCGCTTGGCGGGCTGACGATTCCCCCCCGCTCGGCCGCTGTTCTCTGGACACGTTCGGCCGATTCTCCGCTGACGGCCGACGATTTCAATGCGCATTACGGCACGGCGCTGACAGAAGGCGAGAATCTCTTTGCCCTGTGCGGTGAGCCCCTTTCCGCCCCCCGTACTGCCGCTCGCCGGCTGGATCTTCTGCTCGGGGGCGAGGTGATCAGCCGTGTGTATTGGAATTATGCCGCCGCATACGGCAAACAGCCGACAACCGACCGCGCGCTTCGCTATGGCTATCGCGGCGGGATGACGGTCACCTCGGTGATGCTTGACGATGCCGCCGAACCGCACCCGGGACGGCTTGAGGCGGGGCAGATGCCGACGGCACGAATCCTTGCGATTCCCCCGCGCGAGCTGCGTCGGGAGAGCAAAGCGTGCAAGCAGGCAGAAAAGGATAAAAAGAAGTCCGCACGCAGAATGCTCAATTCAAAGACTGCGGCTATGCTCGGCGTATCTGTCGGCACGGCCGCCGGTATCTGTGCAGCCCTGCTCTGCACGGGTGCGAAAAAGAAAAAGAATAAGTAAATAACAAAGCAGACGGGATGTTAAGTCATGCATATCCCGTCTGCTTTGTTTCGGTTACCGTGCCAAAAAGCGAGGGGATACCGCATCGGAAGGTGCGGTATCCCCTTCGAATTATTGTCGAAGCTTCTGTGCGCGGACGTCGGTGCCGACGAAAAGAAGCGGCTGATATTCGCCGAAAATACGGCTGGTGATTCGGTCCCAGTACCGTTCGCGCAGTTCTTTTTGATTGAGATTGGTGCTGAGAATGGTCGAGAGCCCGCGGTTGAGGCGGGTGTTGATGAGCGAGTAGAGCACCGAGACGGTGAACTGATTGACGATTTCGGTGCCGAGATCGTCAATGATGAGCAGATCACAGTCGGTATAGCGTGCGATGGCATCGCCGCTTTCTTCGCGGCCGCTCTTGAAGCGATCGTATTCATAATCGCCGATCATGCCGACAGCGGTCGTATAGCAGACGTCATACCCGCGTTCAATGACCACACGGGCAACCGCACTCGAGAGATGTGTCTTGCCAAGACCCGTCCCGCCGAAGAGGGCAATGTTTTTGCACTTGGCGGCGGTGAATTCATGTGCGAAGCGGTAGAGCGTGTCGTAGTTCTGCTGCATACGGGCGTATTGCTCGGGCTTTTCGCGATAGTAATCAAGCGAAAAATTCTCAAAGGTTTGCGTTTCAATGAGTTGTCCGAGTCCCGAGGAATCAAAGCCGGCTAA
>JAZNCR010000241.1:0-3263 GCA_045587605.1 Eubacteriales bacterium | reverse complement strand
GGCAACGAGTACCGAGGCGGTAAATTCGGGATTGGAATCCAGCTTTAAGCTGTATTCGATCACATGGCGGTGCTCACCCGACAGCCCCGTCTTTCCCGTGCGGATCACGAAACCGCCGTGGGGGATTCCGCTGTGCTGCTCAGCCAGCTCCTCTGCCGAAATAAAATGTACCGTGGTATCGTAGTCGGCAAAATAGTTGGGCATGGTCTTGATTTCTTCCTCAATGCGTGAAAGATCAGCACCCGGTTCTGCCACCACGAAGCATTCGCGGAGGTGCTTTTCGCGGGTGGAGAGTTCGGGCTCGCTTCCGCTGCGCACGGCATCCAGCGCGGTATCAACGGGAATAGTATACTGTTTTGCGTCGGCCACGCCCCGGATGCGGCGAATGGCATCCGAATGGCCCTGGCTGACACCCTTTCCCCAGAAGGTATAGTCGCGGCCGTCCGGGAGGATGGAGGATGCATAGAGGCGGTTGAGTGAGAACATACCGGGATCCCAGCCGGCCGAAATGATTGCCGTCTTTGCGCCGGCAGATGCGGCCTCGTCGACCCGGGCGAAATGCTCGGGAATCTTTGCGTGCGTGTCAAAGCTGTCAACGACGTGAAAGTGCCGCGCGAGTGCGGGGGTCTGCGTGGGCAGATCGGTAGCACTGCCGCCGCAGATAATCATGACGTCGATTTCGTCGCGCCAAGCGAGGATGTCGTCGGCATGTACGACCGGGATGCCTGCGGTGGCGATCTTCATCGTGGCGGGATCACGGCGGGTAAAGACGGCGGTGAGGGTCATGTCGTCGTTTTGTCTGATCGCGGCTTCAACGCCGCGGCCGAGGTTGCCGTAACCGAAAATACCAATGCGAATACTCATGGTTGTGTGTGCGATCTGCCGCGCAGATCTTCCTTTCTTGCCCGCTCTCGGGCGCGGTTTTGAATATATTGTAGCATATATTTATGCGTTTTTCAATGCTTTTTTCGTTTTGCCGCCAAGATATCGGCGGTCAGCGCAACGGAGGAGAAGACGATGATGCCCGCACCGATCAGAATGGCGCAGTGCATGAAGAAATCCTGAGGCAGCACGCGGATAATCTCGTCGGTATAGGGATCGAAGATCCAGTTTTCCTTGCCGGGGAAGAAAATCCCGTGGAAAATGACGAAGGCGCGGTCAAAATCAAGTGCGGCAAGCCCGCCCACCACGATGGGGAGAAGCACCGCCGAGACCGCTGCGCAGGAAGCGGCACCGATTCGCCCGAAGCGAAAGGGGGAGAGAAGCCCCTTTTTGCGCAGAAGGAAAAGCACAAGCAGGCATACGGTCGAGGTGATCAGCACCGAAGCGTTGAGATCAAAGAGCAGCTTGCAGTCGGCAAAGTGCGCCGCGCCGTCGGGAGAATAGGCCATCACACCGGCCGAAAACGCGCGCCCCGGCAGGGTAAGGTAGTCCAGCACCTCGTCGTAGGCGGTTTTGATTTCCTCGGCCGAAAAACCACTTTGTTCCGGGAGATGCATTGCGTCAATATGCGCATAATAGAAGGGACGGATATAAATCGGCAGACCGATGGATAGGGTAAGAATGAAGAAAAAGAGAGCAGCGGCAAACAGAATAGAGGCGGTGAGCCCAAGCACGCGGCGGGTTTTGGTGGATAACATCGAGAATCTCCTTTTTATGTGTCCGGGCGAAGCGTGCCGAGAAGCTCGGTCAGCCGCTCGCGGGTATTCAGCGTGGGATCGGCAATAACGGCATCAAGCAGAAGAGAGAGCGTCCGTCCGATCTCAGGTCCGCGGGGGATTCCGCGCGCGGCAAGGTCACTGCCTCCGAGGGCAAGCCCCGCCACCGTCGTGCAGTCACCGCGGGAGAGCACGGTCTCAAGTGCCGATTGAAGGTCGCATACGTCCTCACCGCGCGCCCTGCGCAGATGAAGCATATCGCGCACGGCGCTCTCGCCCCCTGCACGCAGAAGGCGGCGAACGATGCGCGCAGGGTCGCCCGCTTCAAGCGAAAGCGCAAGAAGCGAGAGGGCGTCCGAGGCGCGGCGGGCGGTCTGTCCGGGAAAGCGCATTTCGCGGAGCAGTGCTTCGGCACTCGCGGGGGAGAGGGGAGAGAAGATGGCACAGAGACGGACAGCCAGCTCGCGCGGCAGTGCCGAGAGCATCCCGGGCGGCGGGCAAACGGCGTCGGGGGCAATCTGCGCAAGAATTCCGTCCTCGGCCATCATCGTCAGCGCCGCTTCGGCGTTCTCTCCCGTCAGCGTGCGGGAAAGCTCCGCGCAGATCCGCTCGGCCGAGATACGGTCAAGCAGGTGTGCACAGACCCGCGCACCCGCACGGGTCGCGGGATCGATCGAAAAGGAAAGCTCGGCGGCGAAGCGGTAGGCACGGAGAATGCGGAGCGCATCCTCGCGGAAGCGTTCGGCAGGCTCGCCGACACATCGGATCACACGGCGCAAAAGATCTCCCTGCCCGTCGAAAAGATCGACAGGGGAATCCCCGCCGGCATAGGGTGACCAGGCCATAGCCCCCACCGTAAAATCGCGGCGGGCAAGATCCTCGTCAAGCGAGCGGGTAAAGGAGACTGCGCTCGGATGGCGGGCGTCAAGATAATCGCCGTCAATGCGATAGGTCGTGATCTCGACCGGAAGGGTCTCGCCGTCAAGATCGGAGAGTACCGTCACCGTGCCGTGCTTGAGCCCCGTCGGGATGGTTCGCCAGCCGGCGAAGACCGAGAGGGTCTCTTCGGGCAGTGCCGAGGTCGCAATGTCCCAGTCGTGCGGAACACGGCCGAGCATAATATCGCGGAGGCTTCCGCCGACGAGGTAAGCCTCGTATCCGGCCTCGTGAAGCTTGAGTAAAACGCCCTCGATCGCGGGCGGACAAAAAATGCGCATCCGATCCACTCCTTCCCTGCAATATTCTTCCAACAGTATACCATAAATCGCAAGGATGCGCAAGAAATTTTTTGCGTATGCCAATTATCGGCGTCAAGCGAATTTTCTTCAAATATTTCAAAAAAAGGCTTGACAAATCGTTTTCGGCATGATATAATATCATCCGTTATGGCGGAATAGCTCAGCTGGCTAGAGCAATCGGTTCATACCCGATAGGTCGTGGGTTCAAGTCCAACTTCCGCTACCAGGCCCGTTGGTCAAGCGGTTAAGACACCGCCCTTTCACGGCGGTAACACGAGTTCGATTCTCGTACGGGTCACCAAAAAAGAAAAACACCTGTGGGTGTTTTTTTTCTTTGGTGACCCGTATTGATCCGAGAATCGAAAGC
>JAZNCR010000240.1:0-6357 GCA_045587605.1 Eubacteriales bacterium | reverse complement strand
CGGCTTTGTCGTAAGGGAATATTGGCTGTGAAAAAGGGAGCCGACTGATTTATGCTCAATGATGATGGTGATGATGGCGGTGAGCGGGATCGGTTTGTCTTTCCGTGCGGCAATGTTCCTCATGGCAATGCTCTCCCTCCGCTTCGAGCTCGAGGGTGGTGTGCGCGATGCCGTGCGCTTGCAGCTCTGCTCTGACTTTTTCCTTTATTTCATGCGGCTCACGGCTTGTGACGATGTGCATCGTCGCATAAATCCTTTGTCCGTCCATACTCCAGACGTGAACGTGATGCACGTCAAGGACACCGTCAATTCCGGCAATATGCGTTTTGATTTCCTCTATGTTGATCCCGCGCGGTGAGCGCTCAAGAAACAGCTCGGCGGCTTCCCTGAGATTGCGAAGTGCGCCGATGAGAATGAACACCGCCACACCGATCGACATCAGCGGGTCAATCAGCGTCAGGCGCGTGAATTTCATAACGAGTGCGCCGACAAGGACCACGATCCAGCCGAGCACGTCCTCAAGCATATGCAGATTGACCGCCCTCTGGTTTAAGGAATCGCCGCCGTGCGTGAAAAGGGCCGCGCCGGAATTGACCAGAACGCCGATCACGGCAAAGAGGATCATGCCGTCGCAGCGGATGTCCGCGGGATGAATCAGCCGCCCGATCGCACCCAAGATTACCGCGGCCGATCCGAAGAGCAGGATCATGGTTGTGATCACACTGCCGAGCACCGAATATCTTGCATATCCGTAGGTATATGTCTCATCCGGCTGTCGGCTGCTTTTTTTCTCAAGAAAATAGGAGATGCCTATGCTCGCGGCGTCACCAATGTCGTGCAGGGCGTCCGAGAGAATGGCGATGCTCCCGGTAAAGATGCCCCCGAGAAATTCAAACAGGGAAAACGTGAAGTTTAAGATAAACGCAATGAGAATCTTTTTCTCTGATTTCATACAAATCTCCTGTTGACGTAATTCGGATTTTGCTGTACAATAAATATGTTAGCGAACATGCTGTTCTGTTAAATTGTATCAGCAAGGGTGCGAAAAAGCAACATACGATCTCGCGATGTCATTCGATACCGAACAAAAAAAGAAAAATGTACGGAGAAGCTATGGACAGAAGACAGCGAAAAACAAGAGAGGCGATTTTCAACGCCTTCATCGGACTCTTGGCCAAAAAGGATTACAGTCAGATTACGGTCGGCGAGATCATCGAGCGGGCAGACGTCGGCAGGGCGACCTTTTACGCCCATTTTGAAACCAAGGACTTTCTTCTGCGCGAGCTGTGCCGGGAGCTGTTCTGTCACATATTGGATGCGGCAGAGGAGGGCAGGGAAGCGCATCGGCATATTTTCGAATGTGATGCGCCGAAGTCGGTGTTTTTGCATTTGCTCAGGCATCTGAAGCAGAATGACAACCATATTCTTGATCTCCTGTCCTGCCCGAACAATGCGCTGTTTCTGCAGTATTTCAAGCAGAATCTCCGTGCGCTTACCGTAAGTCGGCTCTCCCTTTTTGAGGCCGCACGGAGCGAGCGGCTGCCCGAGGATTTTTGGATCAACCATATCACCGCAACCTTTGTTGAAACGGTAAAATGGTGGGTGGACAACGGGCTGCGCGAATCCCCCGAGACGATATGCGAATATTTCCTTTTGGCGGTGTGACGATTCATACAATTCAACGGAGAAAAAACATGAAAAAGAAGCTGTTTGTTTGCGGTGTCCTCTATTACCCGCTCTCTCTTTTGCTTTATGCGGGGTTCTTTTATCTCACTGCGTATTTGTTCCGCTTATCCGGAGAAGCGGACAATTTGGGCGCGGCGATTGCGCTGACCTATGGCGTTTTATTGATCGGCACGCCGATTGCTGCCGCGATCCTTGCGCGATTCAGCCTGCTTCGGTGGTACGTTGATCCGATCGCTGCCGCTCAAATTCCGCTTTTCCTTTATATCGGTATGCTTGTCGGTCAGCTCCGGCATACCCCTGCACTTCGCTCGGCTATCCTTTTGCTCAATGCCGAGCTTTCGGACGACGGCGGCATGGGCTGGCTCTTTCTCGGTGCCCTTTTCCTCTTCGGTCTTGCGGCATCCTTTTCCCTCTCCCGAAAAAAAGGGGAGAGCATCGGATACCGCGTGCTCGGAAAAATATTTTCCTGACCAAACGGGACGTCTTTGGCCGAAAATATGCGAAAACGCTTGCAATATATGCAAAAAAATGATATAATGTAAGATATATTAAAAAAGCGAGGCAAAAACATAATGAATTTCTTTCAAAAAGACATAGAAACGATGCCCCGCCGCGAGCTTGAGGCCATTCAGCTTGAGCGGCTTCGTCATCTGGTCGACTACGTGGATCGCAACGTCCCCTTTTACCACGAGCGGCTTTCCGCGGCAGGCGTAACGGCGGACAAAATCAAAACGCTCTCCGATATTCAGTACATTCCCTACACCACCAAGGCCGACATCCGCGATACCTATCCTTTCGGCCTTTTCGCGGTTGACCGCAAGAAGATCGTCCGTATCCATGCGTCGTCCGGTACAACCGGCAAGCCGACCGTCGTCGGCTATACGCAGAAGGATTTGGAGACGTGGAGCGAGTGTGTCGCGCGTTTGACGATGGCGGCGGGTGCAACCGAGGATGATATTGTGCAGATCTGCTTCGGCTACGGTCTGTTCACCGGCGCGCTCGGTCTGCACTACGGTCTGGAACGCATCGGCGCGACCGTCGTTCCTTCATCCTCGGGCAATACCGAAAAGCAGATTATGCTGATGAAGGATTTCGGTACGTCGGCGTTGGTTTCCACCCCTTCTTATGCCTATTATATCGCCGAGGTCGCGCGCGACATCGGTATCGATCCCCGTACGCTGAACGTGCGCCTGGGGCTGTTCGGCTCGGGGGGCTGCACGCCCGAGCTTCGTTCGAAAATCGAGGAAGCGTGGGATCTCTTTGCGACCGACAACTACGGTATGAGCGAGCTGATGGGCCCCGGCGTCTCGGGCGAATGCCGCGAGAGATGCGGAATGCATTTTGCCGAGGATCATTTCCTGCCTGAGATTATCAATCCCGAAACGGGCGAGGTGCTCCCCCGCGGTGAGCAGGGTGAGCTCGTTGTGACCACGCTGACCAAGGAGGGTATCCCGCTTCTGCGCTACCGCACCAAGGATATCACCCGCATCCATTACGATACCTGTGTCTGCGGACGCACACACGCGCGGATGGATAAGCCGAGCGGACGGAGCGACGATATGCTCAAGATCAAGGGTGTCAACGTCTTCCCGAGCCAGATCGAGAGCGTGCTGATCGCGATCCCGCAGGTCGGTGCCAACTACCAGATCGTCCTCGGCACCAAGAATTATATGGATACCTTTGAGATCAATATCGAGGTGACCGACGTGGCACTGCTTGACCATTACGGCGAGCTTGAGAAGCTGCAGAAGCTGGTCCACCACAAGCTGCAGACCGTCCTCGGTCTTGATGCAAAAATCAATCTCGTTCAGCCCCGTTCGCTTGAGCGTTTCCAGGGCAAGGCAAAGCGCGTCATTGATAACCGCGTGAGATAATCGCGGAATAACTAAAGGAACATTAACCATGAAAAAACAACTGATGTTAGGCAACGAGGCGGTTGCCCGCGGCCTGTATGAGGCGGGCGTTCGCCTTGTTTCGAGCTATCCCGGCACGCCCAGTACCGAGATCACTGAGTATGCCGCAAAATATGAACCCGACGTCTATGCCGAATGGGCGCCCAATGAAAAGGTTGCGCTTGAGGTAGCACTCGGCGCCGCAATCGGCGGCGGCCGTTCCTTCTGTGCCATGAAGCACGTTGGTCTCAACGTGGCGGCAGATCCGCTGTTTGTCTCGGCCTATACCGGTATCAACGGTGGTATGCTGATCGCCGTTGCCGATGACCCCGGTATGCATTCCTCGCAGAACGAGCAGGACAGCCGTCATTATGCCATCTCGGCCAAGCTGCCGATGCTTGAGCCTTCCGATTCGGCCGACTGCCTGAACTTCACCAAGCTGGCATATGAGATTTCCGAGCAGTTTGACACGCCGGTGCTTCTGCGCACCTCTACCCGTGTTGCGCACTCGCAGAGTGCGGTTTCCCTCTCCGACCGTGTTGAGGTTCCGCTCCGTGACTATCAAAAGGATCCTTCCAAATATGTTATGATGCCCGCCTATGCGCGCGGCCGACACGTCGTGGTGGAGAAGCGTTTGGCCGCTCTGCGTGAGTTTGCAGAGACGACCGAGATCAACCGCGTCGAGCGCGGTGCCGACAATAAGATCGGTATCATCACCGCCGGTACTTGCTACAATTACGCGCGCGAATGCTTCGGCGACAGCGTCTCCTACCTCAAGCTTGGCATGATCAATCCTATGCCTGCCAAGAAAATTCTCGATTTCGCCGCCTCGGTTGAGCGTGTGATCGTTATTGAAGAGCTGGATGAGGTTATTGAGTCCTACTGCCGTGCCCTTGGCATCGCCGTGGACGGGCATAACGTTCTGCCCAATATCGGCGAATATTCGACCGAGCTGCTGGCGGACAAGCTGCTCGGCAAAACGCCCGACTGCGTTGCACTTGAGGATGAGATTCCGAACCGTCCCCCCGTGCTTTGCCCCGGATGCCCGCACCGCGGCGTCTTCTACGTGCTCTCCAAGCTGAAGCTTTACGTCAGCGGAGATATTGGCTGTTATACGCTGGGCGCAGGTCAGCCGCTTGCCGCCATGGACACCACCCTCTGCATGGGCGCATCGATCTCCGCGCTCCACGGCTTCAACAAGGTACGCGGGGAAGAGAACCGCTCGGTTGCCATCATCGGCGACTCCACCTTCATGCACTCGGGCATTACGGGACTCATTGATATTACCTACAATCAGGGTAAATCCACCGTTATCGTCGTGGACAACTCGATCACCGGCATGACGGGCCACCAGCAGAATCCCTGCACCGGCCTTACCCTGCAGAATAAGCCCACCTATGCAGTTTCGATCGAAGCGGTTTGTTCGGCGGCGGGCATTGCCGACGAGCATATCCGTGTGGTCGATCCCTACGATCTTGCCGCATTTGAGACGGTGCTCAAGGAAGAGCTTGCCGCCGAGTGCCCCTCGGTGATCATCTGCCGCCGTCCCTGTGCTCTGCTCAAGTATGTCAAGGCGAAGCCTGCGCTTGCGGTTGATTCCGATAAGTGCCGCTCCTGCCGTGCTTGCATGAAGATCGGCTGTCCCTGCATCTCGATGCAGAATGGAAAAGCCGTGATTGACGCATCTCTCTGCGTCGGATGCGGTGTTTGCGAGCAGCTTTGTAAATTCGACGCGATCGGAGGTGCGGACGCATGAATATTATGATCGTTGGTGTCGGCGGACAGGGCTCTCTGCTCGCCAGCCGCATTCTGGGCCGCGCCGCACTCGATGCGGGATATGAGGTTAAGGTTTCGGAGGTCCACGGCATGTCGCAGCGTGGCGGCTCGGTTGTGACCTACGTCAAATACGGTGAGAAGGTCGATGCACCGCTGATTTGCCGTGGTGAGGCGGACGTTATTCTCAGCTTTGAGCTGCTCGAGGCCGCACGCTGGCTGCCCTATCTGCGCCGCGGCGGTACGGTCGTCACCTCGACGCAGACGATCAATCCCATGCCGGTTGTCACCGGTGCGGCGGTTTACCCCGAGGAGATCGTCCGTAAGATCCGCGATAAGGGCGTCGAGCTGATCGCGGCCGATACGCTTGCCATTGCCCGCGAAGCAGGCAATGAGAAATCGGCGAACGTCGCGTTAATCGGCCTTGCCGCACACGTGCTTGGTTTTTCGGATGAGGCACTTCGCGCCGCACTGACCGCCTGCGTTCCCGCAAAATTCACCGAAGTCAATTTGCGCGCCTTTACGCTCGGCACACAGAACCGATAAACTTTCTCATTCCAAGATAAGGAGTCAAACCTATGGCAAAGTTCTTTTCCCCGGAAATTGAGACTGCCTCGCGTACCGAACTCGAGCATCTCCAGTCTTACCGCCTTCTGCGTACCGTTCGTCGGATGTACGATCACGTGCCTACCTATCGCCGCCGCATGGAAGAGGCAGGGCTGACCCCTGACGATATTAAGAGCATCAAGGATATCGCCAAGCTTCCCTTTACCTACAAGCAGGATCTGCGCGACAACTATCCTTATGGGATGTTTGCTGTTCCGCCGGAGGAGCTGGTTCGCGTGCACGCATCCTCGGGCACGACGGGCAAGCAGACGGTTGTCGGCTACACAAAGCACGATATTGCGATTTGGAGCGAGAGCGTCGCACGTGCTCTTGTGGCAATCGGTGCCGAAAAAAATGACTTTATCCACGTATCCTACGGCTACGGCCTTTTCACCGGCGG
>JAZNCR010000239.1:0-4338 GCA_045587605.1 Eubacteriales bacterium | reverse complement strand
CCGGACGGTTTGAGACCACGGTTGGCGAAAACTTTGAGCCCTACGTCCGTCCGCAGGAGAATTCGGCACACGCCGATACCCGCTGGATGAACGCTTCCTCGCTGACCGGTCACGGTCTGCTCTTCGCCGCGGTCGATACGCCCTTCAGCTTCAATGCGGCGCATTACTCGCCCAAGCAGCTGACCGAGACGGCGCATGATTACGAGCTTGTTCCGTTGAGGGAAACGGTGATCAATATCGATTACCGTCATGCCGGTATCGGTTCGCATTCCTGCGGCCCCGAGCTCTCGCCCGAGTACCGTCTTGATGCCGAGCGCTATGCCTTCTCCTTCCGGATTCTCCCCTGTATGGCGAACGACACCGATGTCTTTGCCGAAGTGGGAAGAGCGTAAAAAATACCCCCAAGGGGCACCGAGAGCTTGAACGCGGTGCCCCTTCTTTTTGCTTTTTTTCTTTACAAAAACGGAAAAATATGATAAAATATATAAGATCGGTGCAAACTATCTCCGAGAGGAGGGGATGGAATGCGCCGGAGGTGGCTTGAGTTTTTGATCGGCTTTCTGATGGGACTTTTTTTCATCGGAATCATTGCCATCGGTATTTTATCTTATCTGTAAGGGGGTGCTCGGATGCGGCTGGATAAATTTCTTTCCTCAACGGGAAAGCTGACCCGATCGGGGGCGTCTCGCGCGGCACGCGCAGGCGAGATCAGCGTGAACGGAGAGATCGTTCGTGCGGCAGACCGGCATATTGATCCGGACACCGATCTCATCGCATGGCGCGGTGAGGTCCTGACCTACCGTCAATTCACCTACGTTCTGCTCAACAAGCCGGACGGATACGTCAGCGCAACCGAGGACGGACGTGACCCGACCGTGCTCGAGCTTCTGCCCGACGAGCTGCAGCGAATCGGACTCTTTCCCTGCGGGCGGCTGGACAAGCATACGCTTGGGCTTATGTTGCTGACCAACAACGGTCCCCTCTCCCATCGCCTGCTCGCCCCGAAATCGCACGTGGAGAAAACCTATGCCTTCAGGCTCCGCGATCCGCTGGATACGGCTGACGCCGAGCGGCTCTCGTGCGGCGTTTATTTGACCGACGGGGCAGGGGAGCAATATCTGAGCCGTCCCTGCACGATTTCGCTTGATGAGAGCCGATTGGCGGGTACGGTGGTGCTGACCGAGGGAAAATACCATCAGGTCAAGCGTCTTTTTGAGGAAGCAGGGAACAAGGTTGTTTCTCTTGAACGCATCTCTTTTGCTTTTCTTACGCTCAAGGGACTGCCCGAGCGCGGACAGTGGCGATATCTCACCGCAGAGGAAGAGAAGGCGCTTCTTGCCCATGCGGCAAATCCCGAAAAAACTTTGTAATTTTATCCGAGAAGAGGAGTACATATGGACATTATCGCAACCTTATCGAAGGAACTTTCCATTCCCGAAAAGCAGATCGCCGCAACCGTCGAGCTGATCGACGCGGGCAACACCATCCCCTTTATTGCCCGTTACCGCAAGGAGGTTACCGGCTCGCTTGACGACACGGTGCTTCGTGCGTTGGACGAGCGTCTGACCTACCTGCGTAACCTGGACAAGCGCCGCGAGGAGGTTGCCGCGCTCATCGCCGGTCAGGAAAAGCTGACGCCCGAGATCGAGGCCGCCCTTGCCGCTGCCAAGACCCTGACTGAGATTGAGGATATCTACCGTCCCTTCCGCCCGCACCGCAAGACCCGTGCGTCGGTTGCACGCGAGAAGGGACTTGAGCCGCTGGCTGCTCTGCTTCTGGCACAGGAGGCGGTATACACTCCGTCGCTTGCCGAGCAGGCGTCCGCCTTCGTGGATGAGGAAAAGGGCGTGGCGAGCGTTGAGGAGGCATTTGCCGGTGCGTGCGACATTATCGCAGAGGAGATTTCCGACAATGCCGAATACCGCAAGCAGCTCCGTGCCCGCACCTGGTCACAGGGACTGCTTGAGAGCAAGGCTGCACGGGAAGAGGATTCGGTTTACGCACAGTATTACGAGTTCTCCGAGAAGCTTTCGACCCTTCCGGGGCACCGTGTGCTGGCCATCAACCGCGGCGAAAAGGAAGATTTTCTCAAGGTATCTATCGTAGTTAACCGCGAGACGGTGCTGGGGTATCTGCTGGCAGAAACGGTAAAGGCAGGCGAGAGCCCGGCCAAGGCTTACGTTATTGCCGCCGTGACCGACGGCTATGACAGACTGATCGCACCGTCGATCGAGCGCGAGCTGCGCAATGAGCTGACCGATACTGCAGGCGAGGGCGCGATCCGTCTCTTTGCCGAAAACCTCAAGCATCTCCTCATGCAGGCTCCCCTGAAGGGCAAGGTCGTGCTCGGCTTCGACCCCGGCTACCGCACGGGCTGTAAGCTTGCCGTGGTCGACGCGACCGGCAAGGTCGTGGACACGGCGGTGGTCTATCCCACCAAGCCTCAGTGCCGTACCGAGGAGAGCAAGAAGGTGATCAAGCGCCTCATCAAGACGCACGGCGTCGGGGTGATCGCCATCGGAAACGGAACGGCATCCAAGGAGAGCGAGATCTTTATCGCCGAGCTTCTGCGCGAGATCGATGAGGACGTCAAGTATATTGTGGTCAGCGAAGCAGGGGCGTCGGTTTACTCCGCATCCAAGCTCGCCGCCGAGGAGTTTCCCGATTTCGACGTTACCCAGCGCTCGGCCGTCTCGATCGCCCGCCGTCTGCAGGACCCGCTGGCAGAGCTGGTCAAGATCGATCCCAAGTCGATCGGTGTCGGGCAGTATCAGCACGATATGAAGCCCGCGCGCCTCGACGAGGCACTGAGCGGCGTCGTGGAGGACTGCGTCAACCGCGTCGGCGTGGATCTGAATACGGCATCTCATTCGCTTCTCTCGTATATCGCCGGCATCAATGCCGCAACGGCGAAGAATATCGTTAAGTACCGTGAGGAAAACGGTGCGTTTACCTCGCGTGCACAGCTGCTTAAGGTGCCGCGCATCGGTGCGCGCGCCTATGAACAGTGCGCGGGCTTCCTGCGCGTTTCGGGCTCGTCCGAGATTCTCGACAACACCGGCGTACATCCCGAGTCCTATGCGGCGGCGCGAGGACTGCTTGAGCTCTGCCAATACAGCCCCGAGGACGTCCGTGCAGGGCAGCTCCGCGAGCTGCGTGCACGCGTGAAGGAGCAGGGAACTGCCGTGCTGTGCGGCAAGCTCGAGATCGGTGAGCCGACGCTGGCGGATATCATCACCGAGCTTGAGAAGCCCGGACGCGACGTGCGTGACAGCCTGCCGCCTCCCGTTCTGCGCGACGATATCCTTGATCTTGAGGACCTTGTGCCCGGCATGATGCTGACCGGCACCGTGCGCAACGTCATCGACTTCGGTGCGTTTGTTGATATCGGTGTTCATCAGGACGGCCTTGTGCATATCTCGGAGATGTCAACCCGCTTCATCAAGCATCCGTCCGAGGTCGTTGCCGTCGGTGATGTGGTAAACGTTCGCGTGCTGAGCGTGGACGTCGGCCGCCGCCGTATCGGTCTTTCGCTCAAGCCTGCGCCGCAGGAGAAATGAGATTTAATATATTAAAATGAATTTTTTTCCAAAAAGCCGTATATTCACGGTTTGGATTTGTAAATTGTGCAAAATATACAAACGGAAAGATGAAATTTTGGGGAATTACCCTCTTCCATTTATCGCAAAAATTTGATACAATATAGTACGTTGAAATTGGTATGTAACCATCCGAAAACCACCCGAACGGTTGGCGGTAATTCCCGTCGGTTCGATTATTTCAAGGAGGAAATTTTTTCATGGCAAGTCTGTCCCTTAAACACATCTATAAGAAGTATCCCGGCGGCGTAACCGCAGTATCGGACTTCAACCTCGAGATCAAGGACAAGGAGTTCCTGATCCTGGTCGGTCCTTCCGGTTGCGGTAAGACCACTACTCTGCGTATGATCGCAGGTCTTGAGGAGATCACCGAGGGTGAGCTGTTCATCGGCGACCGTCTCGTAAACGACGTAGCCCCCAAGGACCGCGACATCGCGATGGTGTTCCAGAACTATGCACTTTATCCGCACATGACCGTGTTTGAGAACATGGCATTCGGTCTGAAGCTTGCTAAGGTTCCGAAGGAGCAGATCAAGAAGAGAGTTGAGGACGCTGCCCGCATCCTCGATATCACCCACCTGCTCGACCGTAAGCCCAAGGCTCTGTCCGGCGGTCAGAAGCAGCGTGTTGCACTCGGTCGTGCAATCGTTCGTAATCCTAAGGTATTCCTGCTTGACGAGCCGCTTTCGAACCTCGACGCTAAGCTCCGTGCAGCAATGAGAACCGAGCTGACCAAACT
>JAZNCR010000238.1:0-2209 GCA_045587605.1 Eubacteriales bacterium | reverse complement strand
AAGGCGACCGGCGTTGAGAACGTATATATGCCGATGTTCATTCCCGAATCGCTGCTCAATAAGGAGAAGGATCACGTTGAGGGATTTGCACCCGAGGTCGTGTGGGTAACCCACGGCGGAAGTGAGCGTCTGACCGAGCGGATGTGTGTCCGCCCGACCTCCGAGACCCTCTTCTGCGAGCATTACGCCAATATCGTCCGCTCCTACCGCGACCTGCCCAAGCTCTACAACCAGTGGTGCTCGGTCGTGCGCTGGGAGAAGACCACCCGCCCCTTCCTGCGCTCCCGCGAGTTCCTCTGGCAGGAGGGACACACCATGCACGCAACGGCGGAGGACGCGGAGGCACGCACGCTTCAGATGCTGAACGTCTATGCCGATTTCTTTGAGGACGATCTGGGTATTCCCGTGCTCAAGGGACGCAAGACCGATAAGGAAAAGTTTGCGGGCGCTGAGGCGACCTATACGGTCGAGGCACTCATGCACGACGGTAAGGCTCTGCAGGGCGGTACGTCGCATAACTTCGGTGATGGATTTGCGAAAGCATTCGATATTAAATATCTGGATAAGGATAATAAGATCAAGTATGCGCACCAGACCTCGTGGGGCGTGTCTACCCGTATGATCGGTGCGATCATCATGACGCACGGCGACGATAACGGTCTGGTGCTTCCCCCGGCGGTCGCGCCCATTCAGGTTGTGGTCGTTCCCGTACAGATGCACAAGGAGGGCGTGGTGGAAGCCGCTGCCCGCGTGCGCGACGAGATTGCGGCGTATGCCCGCGTCAAGATGGACGACAGCGACAACAGCCCCGGATGGAAGTTTGCCGAGTATGAGATGAAGGGCGTTCCGCTCCGTCTCGAGCTTGGTCCGCGCGATATTGCAAACGGTCAGTGCGTGCTCGTTCGCCGCGACAACGGTGAGAAGATCTTCTGCGCACTCGATCAGCTGGCAGAGACCATTCCCGCCATGCTTGCCGACATTACGAAGTCGCTCTACGAAAAGGCGGCCGCAAACCGTGCGGCACGTACCTGGGATGCCCACTCGCTCGAGGAGCTTTGCGAGATCGCTTCCACCAAGTCGGGCTACATCAAGGCGATGTGGTGCGGCGACCTCGAATGTGAGCTGAAGCTCAAGGAGCAGGCCGACGTGACCTCGCGCTGTATGCCCTTCGGCGAGGAGCCGATCGGAGATACCTGCGTTTGCTGCGGTAAGCCGGCGAAGAAGCTGGTCTATTGGGGCAAGGCGTATTAATCTGCGCTGTCGGGAGGAAATGACCGTATGAAAATCACCTCCGTCAGTGTCAGAGAAAAACTCACAAGGCTTGATCCGATTCTGCTCATCTGCACCCTGATCCCGTCGGCGTTCAGTATTCTCACCCTGTGGGGGGCACGCGGGGCGACGGCGGGCGGAACCAAGCGCGTTTTCGTCCAATCGGTCGCTATCGTGCTGGGACTTATCTGTACCTTTGTCATTGCCAATCTCGATTACGAGTCGGTCGTGAACAAGCTCTTTTGGGGATTTTTTGCCATTTCCGTGGTCCTGCTGGTGCTCGTTCTCACGCCGCTCGGCACGGGTGAGGGAACGAACAAAAGCTATATCGTCATCAAGAACCTCCCCTTTAATCTTCAGCCGTCCGAGTTTGTGAAAATATCGTTTATCATCACCTTTGCCAAGCATCTTGATCGCGAGAAGAAAACAATCAACCACCCGCGCAGTCTCGTCGGGCTTGCGCTTCATGCGGGGCTGATTATCGGCCTTGTGCTCCTCGAGAAGGACCTCGGCATGACCCTGGTGTATACGGCGTTTACTGCCATTATGCTCTTTTGTGCGGGACTCAGTATCATCTACTTCCTCGTTGCCATCGGTGCCGTGGTGCTAGCCGCGCCCTTTCTGTGGACGCGATTGGCCGAGTATCAGCGCGCGCGGATTATCTACGGCTTCCGCCCCGAGCTTGATCCGCTCGATAAGGGCTGGCAGCCGCTCAAGAGTAAGGCGGCCATTGCTTCAGGCGGCGTCTGGGGGAAGGGAATCAACGGTGCAAGTGCATACGAGGCCATCTCCAAGGAGGGCTCGTATAACGATTTTATCTTTGGCATCTTTGGGGAAATGTTCGGCTTCGTCGGCTGTGCCGTGCTGATTCTGACCTATATCGTGATGGTCGTCCGTATCCTGCATATCGCCCGCAAGACGAGAAAGGACCTCGGTTCCT
>JAZNCR010000237.1:0-4480 GCA_045587605.1 Eubacteriales bacterium | reverse complement strand
GTGGATGCTTTGCGGAACGAATACCATCGGTGAAGCGACCGCAGACAAAATGAAGGAATTTCGCCTTGTCATTTGGGGTATGCACGGAATTTACGGTGCGGGCAAGACGATGGACGAAACCTTCGGTTTGATTGAAACGGTGGAAAAGGCAGCACAGATTTATATGCTCACCGCACATCTTCCGCGTATCAATACGATCAAGGACGAGGAAATGGTATCGTTGGCAGAGCTCTTCGGTGTCAAATACAGACGGGACTTTCTTAATCTGTAACGCCGAGGCCTCAGCAAACAATGCATAAAGGCCACAATAAAAAGGACTGGGTCAATCGCTTTTCGAACAAGCGATTGACGCAGTCCTTTTCGTTTGGTAAGCGGGGTCACATTACCCAAAGCAGAAGTGCGTACATGATAGGAATGGTAATGACGCAGAGGGTATGCGACACCATTGCCATGGATGCACCCGTTTCGGTGTCGGCTCCGTAGGCCGCCGGGAAAACGACGGTGTTGAGCCCGAGCGGGGTGGCGTAGGCAAAGAGCGCGAGCACCAAAACCTCCGCCGTCGCGCCGAAAAGCTTCAGAATGCCCAAAATCAGCGCAGGCAGAACGAAAAGCCGAAGGGCTGTGGCGACATATACCTTTTTGTTGGAGAGAAGCGTCTTAAACGAATATCCCCCGATGACAAATCCGGTCAGCACCATGGCCAGAGGCGCCATGCAGGCCTTGCAGTAATCGATCGCCGTTACGAGGAAGGACGGCATCCGCTGGCCGATTCCCGTCAGCCCGAGCAAAATTCCGAGCAGAATACTGATAAAAATCGGGCTGAGCAAATTGCGGAGAGGATTTTCCTTTTTCCCATCCGCACGGTCGGGAATCAGAATCATCACACCCCAGGTATAAACGAGAATATTGTTTGGGAGGGTAAAAAGCAGATATTTATAGAGAATCTCCGGGTCTGCCGAGCCGATGATGGCGGGCACGATGGCGTTGCCCATGAAGCCGAAGTTGCCGAAGGTAAGTGCATATTCATAGATTCGGCGCAGATAGAAATTGTTGCGCGCAAACACGCGGGAGAGCGGAATGGCAATGGTCGGCGCGATCACGAGTGCGATTCCGCTGTAAATGAGCAGAGCGTACTGCTCTTTGATCGATGCAACGGTGCAGTAGGTCATAAAGGTGCTCAGCACGAGTGCAGGAACGAAAATATAATTCTCGAGCTTTGAGATTACCTTATCGGTATTCTCGGGAACGAGATTTTTCTTTTTGAGAACAAATCCCACAACCATACAAAGGAGCATGACCAGCATGGGGGAGAGGGTAGCACTGAAGGTTTCAAGCATGGGGACGCCTTTCGTGTAAGGGAAATTTTATTCGGTCGGTGCAAGACCGATCGGCAGGGCGGTGAGCAGGTCTGAGGTGGCAAGCGAATCAAGTCCGCAGAGAATGAGCACCTCGTCAACCGCATGGGTTCGAAGGAAGGAAGAAACCGAGGAGCGATAGTACCGCAGATCGAGAATCTCCAGATCATAATGCTGTGCGAGGAAGGGGACAACGGCGTGTGCAAAGCTGTCCTTGATGAGGAGCATGGTCGGGCGCGGTGCTCCGTCGGTACGCGTGATCCGCATATGCGCGCGGTTGGAGGAGAGGAATGCGGCGTATTTGTCTTTTTTCTCAAGATACGTGCGATCATAGAAGCCGTCAAGCGTCTCGGTTACCTCGTCCCTGACCAGAATTTCTACCGTATATGCTTCATCTCCCGCATATCGCCAGAAATACATCTCCTCGCCCTGCACCCAATTGAAGCCGGACGCCGAATAGGTCGTGCCGAGGAAATCGTCGGCAGCAAGCTCGGGGGTAAAGGTATCGGCGGGGACGGGCGTGTAGCCGCACAATTCTCCGATTGCCGCATAGGCATAATATGCGCCGAGTGTCGTCCAGTGATGGTCGGTGCGGTACCAGACCGCTTCGCCCGCATCAGCCGGACGGGTGAGCGTATCGCGCAGAGAAAGAATCTCCCCGTCATACGCATCAATCACCGACCACACCGACGCGGCGCGTTCGGCCGAGCAAAGCGGAGGAAGATAGCGTCCCAGCACGTCGATTGCGCGCGGTGCGAGTGCAAAGCGGACGGGCAGATCGGTTCCCGCACGGAAAGCGGACACCGCATCCAGATTCGCCCGCAGGGAGGCAAGCTCACGCTCACCGTACTCAATCCGCTTGATGAGGTATCCGTCCTCACCGAGAATCACATCGTTGTTCTGTCCTTTCCCAAGTGCCAGCTCAGCCACCGCCTTTGCGGCAACGAGATTGTCCCGGAGCGGGAACTGATCGGTATAAAAGGACTTGAGCTCGGACATAAATTTGCCGTTCCAGACACGGGTAAGCGAGACCTCCGGGAAGGTTTGGAGATTTTTGTTCTCCACCTCCGAAAAATCGCTGTGCGGAACACAGTATATGCCAATGCCGATTGCAAGGATCAGTACCGCGCAGAGGATGATCAGCACAAGATCACCGCGCCGGGATGCGGATGCGGTTGATCGCTGGATTTCCATCAGGCGATTCGCCGTCACGTCGGCAGGATTCATTTTCGCCATAATATACTCCCTTCATGGGGATTTTTTGTCATCAGAAGCGATAATACAAGAACGGGCTGAAGCCGGAGGCCACGAGATAAACGGTGCCGACCGCGAGCGAGAGCAGGCAGGTGACGGCTGCGGCCGTGCGGACAAAACGATGCTTGGCAAACCCTTGCCAGAACAGCTCGCGCGGACGGGGCGTGCAGGCAATGACCACGATCGCACCAAAGATCAGGTGACGGACCAAATCATAGAGATCGGCCGCACCGATAAAGCCCGCCGCGCCGACACCGAACATCGCGCCGAAATAGCGCCATGCCTCAGCCGAGGAGGCAAAGCTGTCCGAGGCGGTGAAAATCAGCCAGCCGATGGTCACGAAGAACATCGTATACAGCCGCCCGATTGCCGACGGCAGCTTGTCAAGCCAGCGTGCCAGCACAATTTTCTCAAGCATCAGAAGAGCGAAATAGTAAAGTCCCCACAGCACAAAGTTCCAGCTCGCGCCATGCCAGAAGCCGGTCAGCAGCCAGACCACCAGGGTGTTGCGCACCAGCTTCAGGCGTCCGACACGATTGCCGCCGAGCGGAATATACACATATTCGCGGAACCAGGTTGAGAGAGAGATGTGCCAACGCCGCCAGAAGTCGGTGACCGACTTTGCGATATACGGATAATTGAAGTTTTCAAGGAAGCGGAAGCCGACAATCTTGCCAAGCCCGATCGCCATATCCGAATAGGCCGAAAAATCAAGGTAAATCTGCGCCGTGTAGAAAAGGATACCCATCCACGCGCCGATCACCGTACGCTCGGCCGAGGGAATCGCCGCAAAATCGGCCCAAAGTGCCCCCGCCACGTCGGCAAGCAGTACCTTTTTGGCAAATCCCGCACAAAAGGTGCGGATGCCCGAGGAAACCATCAGCACGGAGTGCTCGCGCGTGCGCAGCTGGTCATCGACGTCGTGATAGCGCACGATCGGACCCGCGATCAACTGCGGGAAGAGGGTCACGTATGCGCCGAAGGCAATCGGATTGCGCTGTGCCTCGCCGTCACCGCGGTAAACGTCAATGACGTAGGAGAGTGCTTGGAAGGTGTAGAAGGAAATGCCCACCGGAAGGCTCAGCTCAAGCTCGGGCAGAAAACCGAAGAGCGGAATCAGCCGCAGGTTTTCCGCAAGGAAGGAATAATATTTGAAGAAGCCGAGAATGGCCAGATTGAGCACGATCGCCGTGACCATAACCGCCTTCGCGCGCCGCATATCCCCCGCATCCCGCCATCGTCCGACCAAATATCCGCAGACATAGTCGAGGGCAACGGTGAAGAGCATCAAGAACAGATAGCGCGGTTCGCCCCAGCCGTAGAAAATCAGGCTGACGGCAAATAAAACCGCGTTCCGCAAGTGCATGGGTGCGAGATAATAGCAGATCAGCGTAACGGGCAAATAGAGAAAAAGAAATTCCAGACTGGAAAAAACCATATCAATTACATGGGCTTCCGGGATAACGAAAGCTTCCTTTCTCAGGAAATTGAGATTTGTCATGAAAATTGCCAAGCAAGAACGCATCAGCCGAAATGAGAGAAGCACATTGATGCCATGTCAACAAAGGTATACTTTTGTTGCCACTCCTCAAAGCCTCCCTTGTGCAGAAGGGTGGGCTTACGCCCGAGGTTGCAAGCAACCTCGGAGGTGGCACGGCGCAAGCCGTGACGGAGGGATTGTTACCAGCCTAATACAGCGCTGTAACATGAAAATGATGTGCACTGCTAATCGTTTCGTTTACAATCCCTCAGTCACCTGCGGTGACAGCTCCCTTTACACAAGGGAGCCTTGGTGCTTTGCGTTTCGCTTTAGCGCAAGATTTGCAGTTGAGTGATGTATCCATGCCCAGTCTTCTCAAACGGGAGAAAGG
>JAZNCR010000236.1:0-2453 GCA_045587605.1 Eubacteriales bacterium | reverse complement strand
GTGACGATTTCCTCAATCCGTGCAATGCAGTAGTCGCGGTTAGACTTGATGATACGAACGATCAGCGAGTCACCCGTCACCCCTCCGCGGACAAAGGTAACCACGCCGTGAATCTCACCGACACCGTTTCCGAGATTGTTCACCGCACGAACCGTCATCGGATAACATTCATTCTTATGTAAAATCTTATTTTCGGCCATTTTGAATCAAACCTTTTTGCGATAGATTAAGCACACAATCAAGAATTGACCGTATGCACAAGATATTTCTTACGTTTGAATATAACATAAATTTATGTTTTTGTCAATTCAAGGACGAAAACAAAAGCAAACTTTAACAAATTTTTTCAGGAGAAAAAGAAGATTTTTTCCAAAAAATATGTATGATTTCCTTGTCACAGAAGTGAATTTGTGATATAATAAAATGAAATATACTCTTTTCGCGGTCAGATGTGCGAACATGAGCAAATAAAACGATACAGAGGTCTCAGCTTATGAAATATCTCGTAGTCATTCCGGACGGTATGGCCGATGAAAAAATTCCCGCGCTCGGTAACCGAACGCCGATGGAAGCGGCGGACAAGCCGAACATCGATGCGCTGGCGCGCGAGGCTGTCGTCGGCACGGTATCCAACGTCCCTGACGATATGGTACCCGAGAGCGATACCGCCAATCTGGCGATCCTTTCCTATGACCCCAAGATCTACTCCAAAGGCCGCTCTCCGCTTGAAGCGGTCAGCATGGGGCTCGAGATGCATCCCGAGGATACCGCTTACCGTACCAACGTGGTTACCCTGTCCGACGGCGGTGATTATGCCGATAAAATCATGCTCGATCACAGTGCAGACGAAATCACAACCGAGGAAGCACACGAGCTGATCCTTGCTCTTGACCGCGAATTCGGCAATGATCTGCGCCGCTTCCACACCGGTGTCAGCTACCGGCACTGTATGCTCATCCGGGGCGGCGACGATCGTTATCCCTTTATGCGTCCGCACGATATTATCGGACAGCGGATCGGTGACTATCTTCCGAGGGAAGAGGATGGTGGCGGAGAGTTCCTGCGCATGATGCGTGAATCCTTTGCTCTGCTCGATGCACATCCTGTCAATCTTGCCCGCCGTGCGCGCGGTCTGCGCCCTGCAAACTCCGCCTGGTTCTGGAGCCCGGGCCGTAAGCCCCAGCTTCCCTCCTTCGGTGAAAAATGGGGTGTCGACGGTGCGGTAATCTCGGCGGTTGACCTTATTAAGGGTATCGGTCTTTGCGCCGGCATGGAATCGATCGACGTCGAAGGTGCAACCGGTAATATACATACCAACTACGCCGGGAAAGCTACAGCAGCAATTGATGCGTTTGCGCGCGGAAAGGAATTCGTTTACGTTCACGTGGAGGCCCCCGATGAGTGCGGCCACCGTGCCGAAATCGAAAACAAGGTCCGCTCGATCGAGCTCATCGACCGTCATATCGTCGGTCCTGTCGTTTCCGCTCTGCGTGAGTCGGGCGAGGATTTCCGCGTGATGGTTCTGCCCGATCATCCGACGCCCATCCGCATCCGCACCCATTCTATCGATCCCGTTCCCTATTTGATCTATGACAGCCGCGCTTCTGCGGCCGGTGTTGCCTGCTTTACCGAGGAAAGTGCCGCCGCGCAGAACAACTATCTTGCCTCCGGCTGTCGGTTGTTGGATTCCTTTATCTGCCGCTGATTGATGAAATAAGGAGAATAAATATGCAGACCGATCCGAACGAACGTCTCGAAGCAGATCCCGCCGAAGAAAGCGTTTCCCCCGTTTCGGCCAAGGAAAAGAAGCTGCGCCCGCTTCGCGCTCTCTTTGACTATCTTGAAATTTTCGCCTACTCCGCAATGGCGGTCATTCTTCTGTTCACCTTCTGCACGCGCCTGACCAGCGTTGTCGGTCCATCGATGCAGGATACGCTTTATGAAGGACAGAAGCTTCTGATTTCCGATTTGTTCTATACCCCCAAGCAAGGCGATATTATCGTCTATCATGAGCTCGGTCATTACAACGAGCCGATCATCAAGCGTGTTATCGCCACCGAGGGTCAAGTCGTGGATATTGATTTTGAAACCTGGACGGTAACGGTTGACGGTGTCGTCGTCGACGAATACTACGTCAAGCTTGACGGGCTCAAGATTACCTCGGATCTCGATTATCCCCGCACCGTTCCCGAAAACTGCCTCTTTGTGATGGGGGATAACCGATATCACTCCTCGGACAGCCGAAGCTCGCAGATGGGACAAAACGGCTTTATTGATGAACGGCAGATTCTCGGACGCGTGATCTGCCGCCTTACCCCCTTTGATCTCTTCGGCCCTGTGGACTAACAAAAGAAAGGGATAGAAAATGCCTTCCTCCATCATACAGTGGTTCCCCGGCCATATGGCCAAGACCCGCCGACTGATAAGCGAAAACATAAAAAACGTTGATATCG
>JAZNCR010000235.1:0-2288 GCA_045587605.1 Eubacteriales bacterium | reverse complement strand
ATTTGCTCATTTTGAAGAAATACGCCTCTTCGTGTGCACGCTCGACCGGCCGTCCGCAGTCGGGGCACTTGCCGCCCTCTGCCTGCGTATCGGTAAAGAAGGACTCACAGGGGGTACAGTACCATCCCTCGTAGCGTCCCTTGTAGATGTCTCCCTGCGCGAGGAAGCGGCGAAAGACCTTCTGCACCGTCTCAACGTGATCGGCGTCGGTGGTGCGGATGAATTTATCGTAGCTTGCGCCCATCTGATCCCAGATGCGGCGGATCTCGCCTGCCACACCGTCAACGTAGGCCTGCGGGGTAACGCCCGCACCTGCGGCACAGTTCTCGATCTTCTGACCGTGCTCATCGGTGCCGGTCATGAAATATACGTCATATCCCTGCTGACGACGCCAGCGGGCAACCGCATCCGACAGAATAACCTCATAGGTATTGCCGAAGTGGGGCTTCTGCGATGCATAGGCAATCGCGGTTGTAAGATAAAAAGGCTTATTGCACATACTTGATCTCCTTCGTTGATATGATCACCGACCGTGGGTGGGGAGGGCGGCAGCAAAAGGGTGCTCCGCGATCGGTCGGAATAAAATACAAATGATAAAAAAGCGTGCTGTTATATGAAGCGTTCACCGCCGATCCAAACCTCGGCAATCGCGGGGCATCCGCCATCTGCCGAGCAGGCGTCGTAAACGAGGAAGTCCGCCATACGGCCGGGCAGAAGATCACCCACCGTATCCGCGCCGACCATATCGGCCGGTGCGCGCGTTGCCGCAAGCAGGGCCTCGCCGAACGGGATTTCGGCAAACTGCATCAGATTGGCTACGCCGTCATATAGCGAGAGCAAGCTTCCCGCCAACGCACCGTCGTGCGTCACGGCACGGCCGTCCCTGACGGTAACCGGCATACCTGCAATGGTGTATTCCCCGTCGGGTTCGCCCGTCGCTTCCATCGAATCGGTAACGAGCACGAATTTGCCGCGCTTCTTTGCTTCATACGCCATGCGGACCATGCGCGGATGAACGTGCAGACCGTCGCAGATCACCTCGATAAAGGCATCGGTGGTCAGTGCCGCACAGATAGGGCCGGGGTCGCGGTGATGAAGCGGGGGCATGGCGTTAAAGAGATGGGTAAACGCACGCACTCCCCGATCGAGCATCAGCATCGTCTCGTCAAAGGCTGCATTGGTATGGGCAAGTCCGGCCGTACCGCCGAAGGAAAGGATGCGGGAGAGAAAGCTGCCGTCCCGATCCAGCTCGTATGCCGCCGAGATATGTACGGGCGGCGGGCACACGGCAAGCACCATCCTCTCGAGCTCGTCGGGGTCGGGGACAGAGAGAAGTACGGGGGAATGTGCACCGCGTTTTTCGGGACTCAGATAACGCCCCTCGACGTGAACGCCGAGGAAACGAGCACCGCCGCTTCCCGCCTCGCGCAGATTGGCAATTATGCCGGAAGATGCACGCATCAAAGCAGGCTCGGCAGACGCCAGCGTCGGCATCAGCGCGGTCACACCGCTCTCGGCATAGGCACGCGCCATCGCACGCATTCCCGCCGCATCGGCCGAGGTAAAATCATAGCCTTTGCATCCGTGCGTATGGACGTCGACCAGACCGGGCGAAACAAGCCGTCCGCCGAGCGAGATGACGCGCTCAGCCTCGGGCGGCGTATCACCGTCCCCAAAAACCGAAACAATCCGCCCGTTCTCCACCGTGATGATGCCGGGGAAAAAGCTGCCGGTCGCGCTGTCATAAAGCAACGCATCGCGAAATTGCACGCGCATGGTATCTCCTCCGAGAGTATTTTCCCCTATTATAGCAGATTATTCGGTATAATGCAAGAAGTGACAAAGATTTTTCGCAAAAAAACGAATTCCCCGCCTGCATGAAGCGAGGAATTTTTGCCCATACTCAAATTATCTTTATGCGGAGGTAGACAAGCTTGCGTTATCGTTTTTCCGAATGGTTTCTGATTTCTCTCATCGGCGGCGTGGGATATTATTCGCTTGAGGTATTATGGCGAGGATGGTCACATATCAGTATGGCACTGACCGGGGCGGTTTGCTTTCTCATTTACTATCGTCTCTGCGCCGTCAGCCGACTCCCGCTCCTCGCCCGCGCCCTGCTCGGTGCCTGCATCATCACCGCCGCCGAGCTTTGCGTGGGACTTGTGGTCAACATTTGGCTTGACCTCGGCGTGTGGGATTATTCTTCGCTGCCCCTCAATCTTTGGGGACAGGTCTCACTCCCCTATTCCCTTCTTTGGTTCGCCCTCTGTCTCCCCGCAGCGGGAATA
>JAZNCR010000234.1:0-3388 GCA_045587605.1 Eubacteriales bacterium | reverse complement strand
TGCCGCGCACTTCTTTGATGATGAGCTGTTTGTCGGCAATCATTTTGTCAAAGAAGCGCGCCCCAAAGAAATTGGCAATCTTATTTTTGATTTTACTTGAAAATTTTTCGTTGAGATAGTCTATTTTATCCGGCATGAGCGGATAGGTTTCGGGGTCGTCCTCAACGTCCAAATGCCACAGCTGTTTTTTCTCAAGCTCGGCGATTCTCTTCAGCAGTTCAAGCTTGTGCGAAGACTTCTCCATATGCTTTACCTCCCGGGATTTTTTTGACAAAGGTGCAGTCCGATTCGGCGATCGAGGCAGCGTGTGCGAGAATTGCCTTCGCCGAGGCCTCTTTTGCCGCGCGCTCCGCCTCGCCGAATGCATCCCTGTTTCGCAGGATGCGCTGATAGAAGGGGGATTTTTTGGCGTAATGCCAGAAATAATTGCCGTCGGTCACGTCATCATACTGCCAGGGCTTTTTGTAGAGCGCATAGTGGACGATGTTCTTCGGTCCCTCGCAGGGAAGGGGAACGGGTGTCATGTTCCAGCCGTTCGGCAGCATATGGATTTTGCCGCGGCAGAGGTAATTCAGATAAGCCTGATCGGGGTCAAGCAGATCAAAATCATGCGCGGTGATCATGTTGACGAATTTTTCCTCGATCCGATTGCTTCGGAAGGCCTGCAGATTGATTAAGAGTACGCCGGCATTGACGTATCCGTCGGGATCAACACCGAGTGCAGCCTCGGCATAGCGGCGGAACTCAGCGGTGCTCTGCACGAATTGCTCGGGTGCGGCGGCAAGAATATTGTCGCCCATCTCGGTGCGGTAAAGGGCCGATATATCACCGAGCACGACAAGATCGCAGTCGAGATAGACGATTTTATCGTACTGCGGGAAGAGCGAGGCGATAAACAGGCGGTAATAGGTGACGACCGAAAAATGATACACGTTTTTGAAGTGGGACCTGATGCTCTCCACGTGTGCCGAAATGTCAACGAAGTCGATCCGAACGCCGGGCTGTTCGTTTGCCATGACTTTTCTTATGTTTTCGGAAGACAAACCGGTATTGAGGATGATGATTCTGTAATTGAACGCCCTTGATGCATTGGCGATCAGGGACGAAACGGCGACGTCAAGATAGGGGATGTAGTTGTCGTCGGTGGAAAAGAAGATTGGAATCTCTCGGCTCATTTCGTTACTCCTTTGGTTATTTTCCTGAAATACTGTCGGGGGATCACATACATGATTCTACCAAAAAACGGAGGTAAGGAGAAGCCAGGGATCGGAGAATGGCACCTATATTGGGGATCTGCGTCGTAGAATCGACGTTTTTTTGTCTCTACGGTTCGGAGAAATAAGAAAAAACGGTCTGTTTTCCGTCGGAAACAGACCGTTTTTGTATTTATTTTTGTTTTGGCCTTTTGATGAACGACCACAGGATAATCACAAATTGCCCCGCAATACCGAGCAGATAGATCAGGGCAACGTCGATTTTGAAGTAGAGAAAGGTAATGTGAATTGCCGCAAGGATCGACCACATCAGGGCAGAAATGATAAAATAATTGTGCCGCGGATTGAACCAGACGGAGTTGAACACCAGCTTGACGATCAGAGCCGCGGGCAGGGTATATACAAAATAGAGCCATTGGAAGGAGATCCTTCCGACGATCAGTGTAGTGATAATAAAGGCGAGGATGGCTGCGATCCAGCCGACCGACTCCGATATGTACGCAATGGCCCGGCGGTTGTATTTGGGTATCTCGCACGGCGTCTCCCCCTGTATGATCGGTGCAACGGCAGGCTCGTCGGATTTTTCTATGCCGGCCAGCGTGTCAAGCGAGACCCCGAACAGCTGCGCGATTTCAACCAGCACCGAAATGTCGGGCGAGGATTCGGCCCTTTCCCATTTGGAGATGGTTTTGTCCGAGTAGTTGAGCTTTTCGGCAAGCTCCATCTGGGTCATGTTATTGAGAATCCGAAGCTCGGTTATGTTTTTGGCTACGGTGCTTTTTATATCCTTCATTGCATTTCCTCCGGACGCGCCATTGCGCTGATCTTGAAAAACCCGAACGGGAGGGTCCTTGCCTCGGCAGAACTTGTTGAAGCTTCAACAAGTATAAAGTATAGCATAAACTCACTGAAATGTCAACAGCAACGGCAAAGAAAAGGGCAGAGAGCCGTTAACCTCTCTGCCGCCGTTTCCCCTCGGTAATCGAGCGATTTCAAATTGCTTGCATCAGCCAATAAATCAAGCCGTAAAGTGCACCTGCCACGGTTCCGTACAGAAGGACGGGACCGGCAACCGTAAAGATTTTTGCGCCCACACCGAGGACAAGTCCCTCTGCCTTTGTATCGATGGCGGGAGAAACAACGGCGTTGGCAAAGCCGGTGATGGGCACAAGGGTTCCTGCCCCTGCGAATTTGGCAATGCGGTCAAAGACACCAAGACCTGTCAACAGAGCAGCGAGGAACACCAGCGAAACGGCCGTCAGCGTGCCGGCATCCTCCTTGTCCATGCCGAGATACTGATAAAGGGTGGTCAGCCCCTGTGCACCGCAGCAGATGGCACCGCCGACCAAAAAGGCGCGGATGCAGTTTTTAGCACAGGGGGATTTCGGCGCACGGCCCTCGGCAAATTTCGGGTAGGTCTTCTTGTTCAGATTCATCCTGTATCTTCCTTCCTTTTTGTTTTATTTTCTCCGCGCGGGAAAAAATTATGTAGCCGAAGTGTAAATATTCGCCTATCCCTTTGACAATTCGGGTGCGGTCATGTATAATAAGGATAGAACATATCGGGAGGTAAGGATATGGCAAACTGGAATGAAATGAAGCAGAACGTTTCGCGCACCGCGAACAAGGCCGCCGCTCGGGCGGGAGAGCTTGGCGATACGATCAAGCTCAATTATAAGCTGTATCAGGCCAAAGGGGAGCTTGACTGCGCCTATGAAAAGCTGGGGCGGCTGACCTACGATCAGCTGCATTACGGCAACGACCGCACAGAGGACGTCGGCGAGCTGGTTACCCGTATCGGCGCACTCCGCGCAAAGGTGCATCGCCTCAAGACGGCAATCGCAAAGGAAGGGAACGCCGTGTTCTGCGCCAACTGCGGAACGAAGCTGGAGAAAACGATGATCTTCTGTCCCGGCTGCGGAATCAGACAGAAGGACGATCCGATTGAATCGGCAGAATGACCGATCGGCCGCCGCGCAAAAAAAATGTGTATGGCGCGCGAGATATTGCCCTCGATTTTGAAGAAAAACGGAGAAATCGAGAGGATTGCATATGCTAAATTAAAATATTCGGACTTTTTTTGAAAAACCCCTTGACAAGCCTGCCCGGTTGTGTTATACTAGGCAGGCTGAAATTTTATCTAACAAATGTTTTACGGAGGAAAATCTCAAATG
>JAZNCR010000233.1:0-10188 GCA_045587605.1 Eubacteriales bacterium | reverse complement strand
TGGCTACGATCCGACTTTCGTGGCCGAAAACCGCATTGCGGATCAGCTTCTCTATACCGAGTACAGCGACGGAACAGCCGTGCTGACCGGACACCGGGGGGCATCGTTGACAGAGCTGACCGTGCCTGCGACGGTCAATGGACTGACGGTGACCGGAATTGCCGATCAGGCATTTGCCAATTGCACCTCGCTTACTGTCTTCCGTGCCGGAGAAAGCCTGCGGACGATCGGCAACGAGGCCTTTTACGGCTGTACGTCCCTTGAAACGATAGAATTCGGTGCACACGTGACCGACATCGGCTATTACGCCTTCGAGGCGACCGCATGGATGAATGCACAGACCGAGGATTTCGTTATCCTTGGGGACGGGATTTTGGTCAAATACCGCGGAGATGCGGTATCGGTGGTGATTCCCGATACGGTTAAACGGCTTTCTGATGCATTTTTTCAAAATTATAATCTGCTTGAGGTGGCCATGGGGGGGAATGTTGAGGTGATCGGACCCTATGCGTTTGCTTATTGCTCCGCACTTCGTGCGGTGCATTTCAACGAGGCACAGCGGGTGATTGAGGAAAGTGCATTTGCTTACTGTGAAAATCTGCACACCGTGAAGCTCGGACCGAATATTACCGAGCTCGGTGACATGGCGTTTCATTACTGTTCGACCCTGCACCATATTGATCTCGGTCCCTCGCTTGAGTGGATCGGTGCGGACGTTTTTGCTTACTGCAATCAGATGACGGGTATGACGATTTCACCCACACTTCGTGAGGTTGGAGCCTATGCCGTTTACGACTGCTATGCACTCCGCGGCGTCACCTTTCTTGGTACAGAGAAGGAATGGGCAGAGATCGCCTTCGGCGAAGGAAACGAGCTGCTGACCGACGCTTCGCGCCGCTGTATGGGATAATCAATTCTATATAAGGATAGAAAAGAAACCATGAAACAAAACCGAAATTTCGTACCGATTGCGGTGACGGCTCTTCTTCTCATTGTCTCAAGCATCGGGATGGAGCTGTTGTTTGCACGGTATATGTATCTGCCGCTGTTTTTCTTCGCGCGGCTGATTATGCTTTTGACGCTCGGCACGGTAATTGCCGGACTGTTTAGTCTGATTCCTCCTCCGAGGGAGGGAAGAGAGGACCGTTTCGCTGAGGGGGAAGGGACGAATGGCGGATTTTTGGCGCTGCTTCGCCGAGGCTTTTCGGCAATCACCCACTTTTTCCGCAGAGCAGGATGGGCTGTTTCCGACTTCGTCCGACGCAGGGCACTTTTGCTTGAGCTGGTTCTTCTCGGTGCTTTATTTGTGACCGAGCAGATTCGCTTTATTCCCTCGCTGCGGCGGTTTACCGATGCGGCACAGGTCGGATACGGAACGGTGTTAGCACTCCTGATCGGCTCTTTTGTCTGCATTATCTTAGATAAGTGGTGCTTGTTTGCCTATCAGGCGGTTTCGGCCGAGGCAGAAGGGGCGTCGCGTGCCGTTCTGCATAATCTGCGGCTTACGCTTAAGCTTTCCCGTGTGCTTTCGCTTATCATTGCGGCGATGAGTGTACTTCGGCTGACAGCGCTTTTCGACGGTCAGCGCTGGCTTTGCTACGGTCTGATCGCCGTCTGGGGCTACTGCTCACTCTTTCTTTTGATCAGTCTGGTCTCGCGCACAATCCGCCGCGAGCTGAAGACGAATCCGCGCTTTGTGATTCCGCTTCCGTTTGCCGGACGGGAGGAAGACGATGATATGCGGATCCTTGCGCATCTTGAGGCCAATACCGGTATTACCTTCCGCTCTCTCTGGAGCCTTAAGTACGTCAAAAGGATTCTGCCCTATACCGTTCTGCTGACCGTGTTGTTCTTCTGGCTTGCGACAGGTATCGTACAGATCAACACCTATGAGCAGGGTGCGCGTTACCGCTTCGGACGCCTTGAGGCCGACGATATTCTCGAGCCGGGACTGCATCTGACCCTTCCGTGGCCGCTCGACCGTGTGGAGGTTTACGATACGGGACACGTACGTGAGCTGACGGTGGGATATGAGGCAGACCGGCAGAGCGACAACCTTTGGACCGAGGAGCACGGCAGCTATGAATACCGCCTTCTGCTCGGTGAGGGAAATGAACTCGTTTCGATCAATATGCGTCTTGAATACGTGATTGATGATTTGTGGCAATATATCACGACCTCCTCCGATCCCGCTTCGCTTCTGCGTGCGGCGGCTTATGAGCTGATTATTGACCGAACCATTTCGGTTGATCTTGACACGCTGCTCTCGGTTGACCGAACCGCCTTTGCGCAGGCCTTCAGAGAGGAGCTCAATTCGATGCTGAAGGAGAATCCCATCGGCCTGTCGGTGATCCGTGTGGCGGTAGAGAGTATTCACCCGCCGGTTGAGGTTGCGGCGGTGTATCAGCTTGTCGTCAGCGCAGAGCTGGAGGCTGAGGCACTGCTTTGGGAGGCTGAGGCAATGGCAAATGTTGCACGGGCAAGTGCAGAGGCCGAGTACGACACGCTGGTACAGACGGCAGAGGCCGACTATCATACCCGCGTTGCCGCCGCCCATGCCGAGGTAACCGAATTTATGGCAGCCGTGTCGGCCGATACGAGCCATCGGGATGCCTACCGCTATTATAAATATCTGAATGCATTGCAAACGTCCCTGCGCGGTTCGCGCCTTTATCTGCTCGGGCCCGACATTGACGCCGATTCGCTCTACCTCGGCGGCAGTTACGTTATCGTGGGCAGCGGGCAGTAACAGGAGGTACATACACAGATGAAAAAAATAAACGTATTGAAATGGATCGTTGGCGCGGCTCTCGTCGTGGTTTTGGCTTTCTTCGGATTTACGGCCGAGGTCAGAGAAGGGGAATGTGCCGTCATCACGCGCTTTGGCGAGCCGCGGGCCGAGATTACCGAGGCGGGACTTTATCTGCGCCTGCCCTGGCCCTTTGAGGATATTGTCAAATATGACGCCCGCCGCCAGTATATGGAATCGAGTTATCTTGAGGCACTGACCCGCGACAAGCGAAACATTATTCTCAATTCCTACGTGGTATGGCAGATTGCCGATCCTCTGACCTATCATAACAGCGTCAGAGCAAGCGAGATTGCGGTGCAGTATATCCGTGACCTTGTGAGCAACGCGACCAACGGTGTCCTCGGCGGTTATGATCTGACGGGCTTGGTTTCGCTTGACGAGGAAAAGATCAAAATTGAAGAAATTCAAGAAGAAATCTTTGCCAGAGTACGCGAGAACAGCTTGGCAAATTACGGAATCGAGATCTGCGACGTCAGTATGATGCGGCTTTCCCTGCCCGACGTCAACCTGCAGAGCGTTTTTGATCAGATGCGGGCTGACCGGCAGAAGGAAATTGACACCATCATTGCCGCGGCCGAGCGTGATGCGAACAAGATCATCACCGGTGCCAATGCTGAGGCGGCCGAGATCATTGCCAAGGGAACGACCGATGCGGCCGAGCTGAAGGCAAAGACCGAGACCGAGGTTGCGCGCATTTACGCGGAGGCGCAGGCGGCAAATCTTGAGCTTTACCGTTTCCTGCGTCAGCTGGACACGGTTGCAGGCTCTGTGGGTGAGGGAACAACGCTGA
The DNA here is from genome assembly GCA_045587605.1 of Eubacteriales bacterium. Taxonomy (GTDB): domain Bacteria; phylum Bacillota; class Clostridia; order Oscillospirales; family CAG-272; genus SIG693. The sequence goes on along the minus strand of JAZNCR010000233.1, from coordinate 6,586 downwards.
TTGTTCGCACCGACGAATATCCCTTCAGCGTGCTGGCCGAATACGGCGGTCTGCTCAACGGTGCTGACGGTACCGCCGAGTCAGACGGCGCCGCACTGTCCGCGGCACTTGCCGAACTGCCCGAGCATGAGCGGGCTGCGGTGACGCAGGCGCTTTGGGCATTGATCGAAGAGGCCGGGGGGAATGTACAATGACGTCCGGACGTGAAAAACGGTCGCTGTTCGGTGATACCCTCTCGGCGTTGGTCCGTGCATTTCGCTTGATTGTCGTTGTAGTTCTGCTGGCTATTCTTTGCTCGGGCATCCGCACGGTGCAGACGGGGGAGGTTGCGGTCATTCTGCGCTTCGGCCGCCTGCTCGGGGAAACCCGCGAGGAGCAGATTCACGAGCCGGGACTGCTGTTTGCCTTCCCCTACATCATCGATGAGGTGATCACCGTTCCGACGGGGCGTGTGTTTGAATTGACGGTGGATACGCACAATTCGACCGGCCATATGAGCACCGACGTGCGGGAAAACGGCTATATTCTCACGGGAGATCAGAATATTGCACTCGTGGGCGCATCGGTGAAGTACACCATCAGTGATCCTGTTGCCTATGCACTGACGACGGCTGACGTCACATCTACCTTGAACGGTATTGTCAGCGGTGCGCTGGCACTTGGTGCGGTAAATACCGATATTGATGATCTGCTGACAACGGCAAAGGATGCATACGGCCGTGCCGTGCAGGCGGATGCGCAGGCACGGATTGATGCGCTTGGGCTTGGCGTTACGATTTCGTCGCTCGAGCTTAAGACGGTTGCTCCTCCCTTTGAGGTCAAATCCATTTTTGAGGCGGTAAACACCGCATCGGTGGAGGCCGAAACCCGGCTTGCCGAAGCAAGGCAGTATTATGAAATCAAGATCCCTGCCGCGCAGGCAGAAGCAAACGCACGCGTTGCGGCGGCACAGGCCGATTATGCTTCCACCGTTGCCGCGGCCAACGAATCCCTTGCCGAGTTCCGCGGCTTACTTCTCGAATATGCGGAAAACCCGGACGTCGTGCTGACGCGGGTTTATACCGAAAAACTGACGAAAATTCTCTCGTCGATCGGCACGGTACGCTTGCTTGAGCCGGGGGAGAGTACGCCGGGTATTCTTTTGCAGTAACCTTCTCCCTGATGAAGGAAGGTCCCGAAATCCTCTGCATCTGCGGCAATGCGATGCGGGGGGAAAGGAATGGGTAGATAAGGATTGGAAAATATTGATAACATGGGCAAAAACACGCTGGAAAATCTGTCGGCACAAAATCTCAGTGCCGAGGGAAAGCGGCGGCTGGCGCGCGAAATCGTCTCTGCCTTGATTTCGCTTGCCTGTCTGCTTGCCGGATGGGGATACAGCGTCATTTTTCCGAATAAACCGACGGTGGCGGCGATGATTTATGTGATCGGCATCGTTGTGGAAAGCGCGGGTATTTTTGCGGCGGCAATCAAGGGGTTTCTGCAGAAAAACATGACCCATGCGATGGAAATTTTAGTTGCCATCGCGGTGTTGGCCTGCTTTTTTGACGGACAGTACGTCCTTGCCATTTTGATTCCCGTCATTCTCAACCTTGCGCATTTCTTTGAAGAGCGCAGTATCATGGGCGGCCGCGAGGTGATTGACGGCCTCAGACGGATGCAGGCCGATACGGCGATTCTGCTCGACGATGACGGTAAGGAGACGCTTGTCGATGCAAAGAAGCTCGAGATCGGGCAGAAAATCATCGTCAAGCCGGGTGCGTCGATTCCGATTGACGGAACGGTTGTGCGCGGTGAGTCCAACGTGGACCAGAAATCGCTGACCGGCGAATCCCTGCCGCAGGCGGTGGGCACAGGAGACAGCGTTTATGCGGGCACGATCAATCTTGACGGTGTGCTCGTCGTTGCGGTATCCTGCACTTATGTGGATACCTCTTTCTCCAAAATTCTCGATATGCTTGAGAAATCCGAGTCGATCTCGGTGCCCGAATCCCGCTTGATCGACCGTTTTATGCAATACTATATTCCGCTGATTCTGACCATTGCGGCGGCGGTTGCCCTGATTAACCGCGATATTTCGGCCGCCATTGCCATTCTTGTGGTCAGCTGTCCCTGCGGACAGATGCTGGTCAGCTCAGCGCCGATGATTGCCGCACTTGCCGCATCCACCAGACGGGGAGTGCTGATCAAAAATGCCAAGTTCATTGAAGAGCTGACCGAGATTGATACGGTGGTGTTTGATAAAACCGGTACCGTCACGTCGGGAAGCCTTTCGATCTCTTCCTGTACTCCCGTCGAGGGGGTGGATGCGCGCGAGCTTCTTTGGGCGGCCGCGGCGGTTGCCGTCGGGTCACTCCATCCGGTTGCCCGTGCCGTCATGCGCTCGGTCGAGGGCAGGGAGGAGCTTTTGCCCGATCTCTCCGGCTTTTCGGTGCGCGAGATTACCGGTCGGGGAATGCGGGGTGTGCGCGGGGATGAGGAGATCTGCTTCGGCTCGGGTGCTTGGTTTGCCGAGCTCGGCTTTACGCTTCCTGCGTGTGAAGCGCACACCGGTCCGATCAACTGGGTGGCAAAGGACGGACGGCTGCTTGGCAGTCTTTGCTTTGACGATACCCTTCGTCCCGAAGCCCCTGCGGTCATTTCGTCGCTGCGTGCGCTTGGAGTTGGGCAGACGGTGATTCTGACGGGTGACCGGGCGGATGCTGCCGAGCAGATTCGTGCCGCGACCGGTGTGGATCAGGCCTATGCTCAGCTTCTGCCTGAGGATAAGCTTGCCCGGGTTCGTGCTCTGCGCGGGGAGGGAGAAAATCTCCACCGTGTATTGGTGGTCGGCGACGGCATCAACGATGCGCCTGCACTCAAGGAAGCAGACGTTGGTATTGCCATGGGCGCGATGGGCTCGGATACGGCGATTCAGTCGGCCGATATCGCACTGATGAACAATAATCTGGACAACATTCCGTTTGCCATCCGCGTTGCCCGCCGCACGCGAGCGATTATTTATCAGAATATCGTGCTGTCCTTCCTGATCAGCTTTACCATGATCATTCTGTCCGCCTTCGGCGTGATCACACCGATCGTAGGCGCGGTCCTGCATAACGTGGGCGCCTTCGTCGTTCTGATCAACAGCGCGCGGATTCTGAAGGAAGAGAAAAAAGCAGTCGAATAAAAGAAAAAGAGGGTGCTGTGCGATTTCGCACGGCATCCTTTTCGCTTTTGTAAAAGAAAAGATGTAAAGAATTATCGTATCCCCTTGCATGAAACGGGATTTTTTACTATAATATAAGGAGATGCTTTTTTATCTTTGACGGAGGATGATACGGTGCAGCAAAATCAGATTCTTGAGAAAATTCCGGGCGGTAACGTTTCGGTGCTCGGTCTTGGCGTATCCAATCTCCCGCTGGTTGATTTTTTGCTGGCGAGAGGCGCGCACGTCACGGTGCGGGATAAAAAGCCCATGTCTGCAATTGACGGTGCAGATGCATTGTCCGCACGCGGCGTTCGTTTTGTGACGGGAGAGCGCTACCTTGACGGCCTTGGCGGAGACGTGATTTTCCGCTCGCCCGGCATCCGTCCCGACCTGCCCGAGATTGAAGCGGCCGTCTCTGCCGGTGCCTGCCTTTCTTCGGAGATGGAGCTGTTTCTTTCCATGACACCTGCTACCGTAATCGGCGTGACGGGAAGTGACGGCAAAACCACCACGACGACGCTCATTTACCGTCTGCTTGAGGCGGAGGCGGCGCGTGTGCAAAGCGGCGCGCGCGTTTGGGTTGGCGGCAATATCGGTGCGCCTCTGCTCCCGCACGTCGAAGAAATGACAGCGCGGGACTATGCGGTGGTAGAGCTGTCCAGCTTCCAGCTGCAGACCATGCGCCGCTCTCCCCATCGCGCAGTGATCACCAACGTAACGCCGAATCATCTCAATTGGCATACCGATATGGAAGAATACGTGTCTGCAAAAGCGAATATCTGCCGCCATCAGCCGATCGCCCATCTGACAACCAATGCCGCAGATCCGATCACGCTTGAGCTCGCGCGCAACAGTGACCGAGAGGTGACCCTGTTTTCCGCATCGCGCGAATCCTATGATACGGTTGTCCCCGAGTATATGCGTGGAAGAACCCGTGCGATCTATCTGCGGGAAGGTATCATTTTTTACAGCGACGGCGTCACCGAGACGCCGGTTCTCCGCCGGGAGGATATTTTGATTCCGGGCATACACAACGTAGAAAACTATATGGCCGCCATTGCCGCGACCCGGGGGCTGGTCAGTGCCGACGTGATTGCTTCGCTGGCGCGCAGATTCGGCGGTGTGGAGCATCGGCTTGAATTCGTCCGTGAATTTGCGGGCGTCCGCTATTACAACGGCTCGATCGATTCCTCGCCTACCCGTACGGCGGCGGCGCTGAATGCCCTCCCCGGGCGTCCGATCGTGATATGCGGCGGAAGCGATAAGCATATTTCCTTCGCCCCCCTGGCCGACGTTCTGCTTGCCCGGGCAGGAGGGGTCGTGCTCAACGGAGAAACGGCCGCCGCGATCAAGGCGGCGTTGCTTGCCCATCCCGCATGGGACGGCTCTCTTGCGCTTGAAGAGACCCCCCGTATGCAGGATGCGGTTCTGATTGCCCGCTCGATGGCAAAGCCGGGTGATATTGTCATTCTCTCACCCGCCTGCGCCAGCTTCGACCAGTTCCGTAATTTTGCCGAGCGCGGAGACGTATTTAAAGAGATCGTCAATGGCTGGTAAGAGAAAAAATCGAACAAGAAGGGGGAATATCCCCCAAAGGAGCTATCATGCAGATAAATGAACTGATCCCTGCCATGTCGGCGCTGATGACCGTCTCGGGCTATGAGGAGAAAAGCCACGGGGCGCTCATGACCCTGCTCGACGGCGTTTTTGATGAAATTACTCCCGACGCGCTCGGCTCGCTCGTCTGCGTTCGCCGATGCGGCAGAGCGGATGCGCCGCGCATTCTCATTGATGCGCATATTGATGAGATCGGTATGATGGTAACCGAAATTCTTGACGGCGGCTTTCTGCGCGTGACCAATCTCGGCGGGATCGATACGCGGATTCTGCCTGCAGCCGAGGTCCGCATTTACGGCAAGGAGACGATTGAGGGCGTGATCTCCGCTCCTCCGACCTATCTTTTGCCGAAGGATAAAGAGAAGAGCCTCAAGCCGATCGGCGAGCTGTTTGTCGATACCGGCTATGAGAAGCGTGAGCTTGAGGCGCTTGTCCGCCTCGGTACGCCGGTTGGCTTTGCTCCCCGCTATACCGAGCTGATGGGCAGACGCATTGCGGGCAAGGGCTTTGACGACAAGAGCTGTGCCGCGGCGGCGGTCGCGGCATTGGCCGGAATCGACCGTGCCAAGCAGGCGGGTGATGTGTATCTTCTGCTTGCCGTTGAGGAGGAGGTCACGATGCTTGGCGGAAAGACGGGTGCGGCGGCAGTCGATCCGGACTACGCCATGGTCGTCGACGTGACCTTCGGTGAAGCCCCCGATACCAAAAAGGGAGAGGCCTTCCCGCTTGGCGGCGGCTGCGTGATTTCACTCTCGGCCGCAACCGATCGACGCTTGACGAATCGAGTCGTTGGCATGGCGGAGAAAGCGGGCATTCCCTATCACCGCTCGGTAGAGCCGGGTAGCACGGGCACCGACGCCAACGCCACGCAGTATGCGCTGTGCGGAATCCCCACGGTGGTGGCAAGTCTTCCGATTCGCAGTATGCATACCTATCATGAAATGCTCGATTTCGCCGATGCCCGATCGCTGGCCGATTTGATTGCCGCCTTTGTGTGTGACGGCGGAATTGCGGAGGAGTTTGCCCGATGAAAAGCATGAAAGAAAACGAATTGATCTTTGCCCTCTCGGCGGCCTTCGGCCCGTCCGGCTGTGAGGATAACGCTGCGGCGCTGATCGAGGAGGCTCTCCCCCAACGCTGTGAGCTCCACCGCGACCGCATGGGCAACGTGATCGCCCACCTGCCGGGCGACGGCGCGCGCGTGATGCTGACGGCGCATATGGACGAGGCGGGGCTGATGATCACCTCGATTGACGACAACGGATACCTGCGCTTTTCCCCCGTCGGACAGATCGACCCCCGCGTGCTCTGCGGAAGAGCGGTCGTAGTTGGCAATGAGGGAAAACAAACGCCCGGTGTGATCGGTGCGAAGCCCATTCATCTGCAGTCGGCAGAGGAGCGGGGCAAGGTGACGGCGTGTGACGCGATGTATATCGATATCGGTGCGGAAAATGCCGAGGAGGCGAAGAAGTGCGCGGATATCGGCGATTATGCCGTATTTGCGCCGATCACTTCCGCATTCGGCTCGTCCGGGCGGCGTCTGCGCGCAAAAGCACTTGACGGCCGACTCGGTTGTGCCGCTTTGATCGAGACGATTCGTGCGGCGGCAGAGAAGACGCCTGCGTGTGATCTCTGGGCCGTATTTTCGGTACGCGGCGAGATCGGACGGTCGGGCGCAGGCGCGGCGGCCTATGCAATCCGCCCCGACTACGTCGTTGCACTCGGCACAGCCGAGGTATACGATCTGCCGGATGGCGATAAGACTGTCGGACTTGGCGG
>JAZNCR010000232.1:0-2969 GCA_045587605.1 Eubacteriales bacterium | reverse complement strand
GCCCGCTTGGCCTCCGACTTGCTCCCGTTGACGTGTACCGCCTGTGAGCAAGTGCCAGCGTGATTTCGGCATATTTGAGCACCATGGCCAAGAGCGCGCTGACCCACATCCAGAAGATCGCGCCGGGCCCGCCGAGCGAAAGCGCGGAGGCAACCCCGACGATATTGCCCACCCCCAGCGTTCCGGCAAGCGCGACCGACATGGCGGCGGCAGGAGAGACACCGCTCCCGTCTGCCTGTCGGGAGATAACTGACAGGAGCAGGCGGGGGGAGCAAAGGCGGGGAACCCGCAGGGCAAAGCAGAACCAGAGTCCCACCGTCATCAGACAGACAGGCAGCGCAGGCGCAATCAGCCATTCGTTAATCCAATGCAGAAGTATCATAAACGCCCTCCCTTCCGTCTATGCTTATGCATGGCGGCAAATCGGTATGCCTTTAGCAGACAAAGATCGACAGTGTTATCGGAGATGATCTTGCAAATGTTAATTTAATGTGAATAATGGAAAAAACTCTTGATTTTTCTTTTTTTTGTAGTACAATAAGCAATGTAAGTTAGCACTCCGACAGAAAGAGTGCCAAAAACAACATCTATACTCGGGCAAACGTCCGATCATGTAAGCAAGGAGGATATATATCTATGGCAATCAGACCTTTGGCAGACCGCGTTCTCGTGAAGGCAGTCGAAGCAGAAGAAAAAACCAAGACCGGCATCATCCTGACCGCCGCATCCCAGGAGAAGCCCCAGATCGCAGAAGTCGTTGCGGTCGGCCCCGGCGGCGTTGTTGACGGCAAGGAGATCACCATGACCGTTAAGGTTGGCGATAAGGTGATTACCTCGAAGTATTCGGGCACCGAGGTTAAGTATGACGGTACCGAGTACAGCATCGTTCGTCAGAGCGACATTCTCGCAATCGTTGACTGATTTAAGTCAAGAGACCATTTATTTTAGGAGGATTATATCATGGCAAAAGATATTCTTTACGGCATTGAGGCTCGCAACGCGCTGCTGCGCGGTGTCGATAAGCTTGCCGATACGGTAAAAATCACCCTTGGCCCGAAGGGCCGCAATGTCGTTCTCGACAAGAAGTTCGGTTCTCCCCTGATCACCAATGACGGTGTAACCATTGCAAAGGAAATCGAGCTTGAGGACGCAGCGGAGAACATGGGCGCACAGCTGGTCAAGGAGGTTGCAACCAAGACCAACGATGCCGCCGGTGACGGTACGACCACCGCTACGCTGCTGGCACAGGCCTTCATCCGCGAGGGCATGAAGAACGTTGCCGCAGGCGCAAATCCCATGATCATCCGCAAGGGTATCAAGAAGGCTGTTGACCGCGCTGTGGAGTGCCTTATTGCCAACTCCAAGAAGGTAAACGGTTCTGAGGACATTGCCCGTGTCGGTACCATCTCCGCCGGTGACGAGGTAATCGGCTCGCTGATTGCCGACGCGATGGAGAAGGTTACCTCCGACGGCGTCATCACCGTTGAGGAGTCCAAGTCTGCCGATACCTACTCTGAGGTTGTTGAAGGTATGCAGTTCGACCGCGGCTATCTGTCGCCCTACATGGCTACCGATACCGATAAAATGGAAGCCGTGATCGATGATGCGCTGATTCTCATTACCGACAAGAAGATTACCAACATTCAAGAGATCCTGCCCCTGCTCGAGCAGATCGTCCAGGCCGGCAGAAAGCTTCTCATCATCGCTGAGGACGTTGAGGGTGAGGCACTGACCACCCTCGTGCTCAACAAGCTGCGCGGCACCTTCGTCTGCGTTGCAGTCAAGGCACCCGGCTTCGGCGACCGCCGCAAGGAAATGCTTCGCGATATTGCCATCCTGACCGGTGGTGAGGTGATCTCGAGCGAGCTTGGCCTTGAGCTGAAGGACACCACCATGATGCAGCTCGGCCGCGCACGTCAGGTTAAGATCAACAAGGAAAATACCATCATCGTCGGCGGCGCAGGCAGCACGGACGAGATCAAGGCTCGTGTCGGTCAGATCCGCACGGCAATCGAGACCACGACCTCCGATTTCGACCGCGAGAAGCTGCAGGAGCGTCTGGCTAAGCTGGCAGGCGGCGTTGCCGTGATCAAGGTCGGTGCCGCTACCGAGGCAGAGATGAAGGAAAAGAAGCTCCGCATCGAGGACGCACTCAACGCAACCCGCGCGGCTGTCGAAGAGGGCATCGTTGCCGGCGGCGGTACGGCTTACCTCAATGTCATCGGCGAGGTTTCCAAGCTGCTTGAGACGGTTGACGGTGATGAGAAAACGGGCGTACAGATCGTCGTTAAGGCACTCGAGGAGCCGGTTCGCCAGATCGCGGCAAACGCAGGCTTTGAGGGCTCGGTTATCGTTGACAAGATCATGACCTCGGGCAAGATCGGCTGGGGCTTTGACGCTTACAATGAAGAGTACTGCGACATGGTCAGCGCAGGTATCGTTGACCCGACCAAGGTTACCCGTTCCGCACTCCAGAACGCTTCCTCGATCGCATCGGTTGTTCTCACCACCGAGGCGCTCGTGGCTGACAAGAAGGAAGAGAATCCCGCACCCGCAGCTGCCGGTATGGGCGGCGGCATGGGCGGTATGTATTAATCGAACCCAAAAGGGGGAGAGGGGCTTTTTGAAAAAAGCCCCTCTCCCCCTTTCGTTTGGCGATGCCAAACGAAATTCCCCCTCACCGCAAAAACTTCCCCGCATATTTGCCTGAAGGTTTTTCGGTGAGGGGTTCGGGGAGCCCCCTTTTTTCAAAAGACCCAATTCGGCAATGTGTTCCCGCTGTCTATACACATGCAAATTTGCCGTAGGGCGGGGGCTTGCTCCCGCCGTTTCGTGCGATTTTTGGTGTTTTGAACGGCGGCACCAAGGCATCGCCCTACAAATCAAACCTCATATCTGTCCGGGAACACAAAAGGTTATTGGGATTTTTTACATAAATGCGACACCCATTCATTTATCAGCAGAATGAT
>JAZNCR010000231.1:0-8591 GCA_045587605.1 Eubacteriales bacterium | reverse complement strand
ATCCGCGAGGTCCTCGGCTCGGGCGGTAAGGTCACTCAGAAGATCGTTGCCCACACCGGTGCCAAGATCGACATCGAGGATGACGGTACCATCTACACCGCCGCCGTTAACCGCGACTCGGCTTACGCCGCCAAGACCATCATCGACGGCATCGTATTCGAGCCCGAGGTTGGTGCAATCTACGAGGGCAAGGTCACCCGCATCATCCCGATCGGTGCATTCGTCGAGTTTGCACCCGGCAAGGAGGGTATGGTTCATATCTCCAAGCTGGACAACAAGCGTACCGAAAAGGTTGAGGACGTGGTCGCCGTCGGCGATACCGTCCGTGTCAAGTACCTCGGCACCGACGAGAAGAACCGCATGAACCTCTCGATGCGTGACGCCAAATAAATTTTAAGACATGGCAGGCTGTCCGCAAGGACAGCCTGTTGCATCAGTTACCGATGAAATTCCCACTTTTCCCGCGCAAATCAATCTGCGGATGCGCAATGCGTCTTCCGCGAACGGAGGTCATATGAACAACTATAATTCTCCCTCCCCCCAACGCCGGATCAACGAGCGTCTTCGCCGTCGCCGCCGTCGCCGCACTGCAACCGTGATCATTCTGCTTCTGGTGATCCTGCTCGCGCTTGCCGCCACTTATATTGCGCTGCTGCTCCGCGGCCGCGATGAAATCGGGAAAGAGGACGGCCAGACGACGCCCGAGATCACCGAGCCTGCCGTTACAACGGCGCCCGACGCCGAGACCACCGCACCCGCCGATACGACGACCGAGCCCGAGGAAACCCTCAAGCCCCCCGCACCGATCGCCGTCTCCAAAAAGGTCACCGTTACGCGCGACGACATGGTTAAGGGTGATTTAATCGTGGTCAACGCGAACTATCCCTATACCTTCCCGTCGACCGAAAAGCATCTGACCACCCTTTACGGCAACAAGAGCCGCGGCTATCAGCTCGGCTCGTCGAGCGATAAGCTCGAATCGAACACCCTTGCGGCATGGAACCGCGCGGCAGACGATTTCCTTGCCGAAACCGGAGATACCTTCCTGCTGCTCGTCAACAACGGCGGCTACCGCAGCTATGCAACGCAGGAGACCGTTTACCAAAAGCGGGTTGATTCGGTCGGTGAGGCCGAGGCGCAGAAATACGTCGCCCTGCCCGGCAACAGTGAGCACCATACCGGTCTCGCCTTTGACCTCGGCGTTTACCGCGACGGCAAGATCTATTCGCTGAGCAATTTCGAGGTATACGACTGGATCCCGCAAAATCTGCCCCGATACGGCTTCGTGCTTCGTTATCCTTCCGACAAGGTCAACGTGACCGGCATCGGCTACGAGGAATGGCACTTCCGTTACGTGGGCGTCCCGCATGCGATCTATATGACCGAGAACAATCTCTGCCTTGAAGAATATATGAATATCCTCCGCGCTTATCAGCCGGACGGCAATCATCTGCTCGTCGATGTGGGAGACGTCAGCTACGAGATCTGGTACGTTCCCTTCGCCCCCTCGGGCGACGTGACCGAAATTGCCATCCCCGAAGGCGTTCCCTATACCATTTCGGGCAATAATATGGACGGCTTCGTGGTTACGCTGACCCACAGCGCCGAATGATCCCCGCAGTTTCGGAAAAACCTATGCAAAAACGATTTCAAATCACGGCTCTTCTTCTTTCTCTTCTGCTTCTGTTGTCTGCCTGTACACTTCTGCCTCAACCGCAAAACAATCCCGATGGAGATGCCGTGCTGACAACCGAAGCGAACGGAACGACGGCCGAGCCGTATATCCCCCCCGACCGCCCAAATTCGGCCGCATCGGCAAACGCCGCACTTGCAGCCCTTCCCTCTATGGATTTCGGCGGTGCATCCCTGCTGATTGCGGCCTCAAGCGATGCAACCGGCAATCCCCTCTTCCCTGCGACCGATTCGCTCGGCGAGGATATTGCCAAATACAACCGCAACGTGCTCATCAGCTCCTACTACAAGGTATCCCTCGTTCCCTCGTCGGCCTCGAGCAACGATATCTACAACGAGGTGCGTAACGCGCAGAACAGCGGGCTTTACTATGCCGACGTCCTGCTTCTCCCCGCCTATCAGGTAGGCAGATTCGCCGCCGCAGGACTTTTGCGCAATCTGCGCAATCTCCCCTTCCGAAGCGGTACAGGAGTCGGCTATGGGACGGATGCCGGCCAAGGCGGAGCGGGCAATACGATCTATGCCGACCTTGGTGCAGCGGTGCTTGACCACAACAGCCTGCCCGCCGTATTCTTCAATCGCGCAATGGCCGAATCCATGGGGCAGGATCTTTATGCGGCCGTGGATAAGGGCGAATGGACGTGGGAGCTGTATCTGCAGATGGCGGCCAATGCCGCTTCGCTTGACGGCGTCGCAGGTCATGCCCTTGTGCCGCCCGACAAAACGACCTACATTGATCTGATCTCGGCTTCAAGCGGAATCACGCTCGTCACCCCCGACGATGGGCAAGCGCCTGCGGTCAACGTATCAGAATCGCTCGGCGCGCTCGACGCGATCCTGCGCAGTCCCCTTCTCTCGGCCGCCGAATATCCCACGAATGCCGAAAACAACATCGCCGCACTGCAGGCCTTTACCGTAGACGGTCTTCTTTTCTGCACCGCCAACCTCAGCTATATGGACTGGATCTACGACGCGAATACCGCCTGGGGCATTCTTCCGCTCCCGAGTATTGACGGTACTATCCACACCCCGACCGGTGCGTGCGCGCCCGTGCTCTGCGTCACGGCCGACAACGCGAAATTCGAGATGACGGGACTGCTTCTGACCGCGCTGAATACAGCATCCACCGACGTCATCACCGATGCCTATATTGAAGAACGTCTGCAAAACCGTCTGCGTGACTGGCAGTCTGCGGCAATGCTTCACCGCATCGCCAAAAGCGCATCCTACGATTTTGTCACCCTCTTCTCCTCAGGCATTCCGGGCCTTGCGCCCGCTACGGCGGACGCCGTGCGCGAGGCGGCCAACGGCGGTGCCCCCCTCACCGAGCTTGTCTCCGCCCGGGCTCCGAGTGCCAATGACAGTCTTAAACGCTTTTTCGGCGCAAACTGACAGCATCAAAAACAAAGCTTAGCTCCTGATCGCGTCTGCGATCAGGGGCTAAGCTTTTTCTGTTCCATTAAACAGGAAGAAGGGCCGCTAAACCAGAATCAGAAGCAGACCTTGCCGGGATTGAGAATGCTCTTCGCATCAAACACCTGCTTGATCTCCCGCATGATGGCAATGGGGGTCTCACCGTATTGCCGCCCCAGATATTCCTTTTTGGCATAGCCGATTCCGTGCTCACCCGAAACGAGCCCGCCCAGCTCTTCCGCCTTCGCATACATCCGATCAAAGCATTTCTCGAGGGTTTCCTTCCATGCCTCATCACCGAGCGAGTCGCGGCAGATATACACGTGCAGGTTTCCGTCTCCGGCATGACCGAAGCTGGGAATACGAACACCGAATTCTTCCGCCAATGCGTGCGTGTACTTGATGAACTCGTCCACACGGTTGCCGGGCACGACAACGTCACATTCATCCATTTCATCGGTAGACGCCTTGATGGCCTCAAGGAAAGCACCGCGTGCAGACCAAACCGACTTCTTTCTCTCCTCGGTATCGACGATATAGGCGTCAATCGCACCGAGCGAAAGACAGAGATCAGCAACAACCGCCATGTCTGCCTCAACCTGTGCATCGGTATTTCCGTCAAAGGTCAGCAGAATATATGCATCGTTTTTGGTATCGGGGAATTTTTTGCCCAAATAGTCTTCCGCAAACAAAATGGTATCGCGGGACATATATTCAATTGCCGTCGGCGTTACCTTGGAGCGAATGATATGCGGAACCGCTTCAATTGCAGACTTCATGTCGGTGAACGGGACGAGCAAGCTGATCGACACCTTCGGCAGAGGAACCAGCTTCAGCACTGCCTCGGCGATGATGCAGAGCGTACCCTCGGAGCCGATCACGAGATCCTTTAAGCTGTATCCCGAGCTGTTTTTGGCAACCTTTGCACCAAACGTCAGGATTTCTCCGTTCGGCATAACCACGGTGAGCGAGCGAACATAATCTCGCGTGACACCGTATTTCACCGCACGCATACCGCCGGCATTGGTTGAAATATTTCCGCCGATTGTCGCCGATTTCTCACCCGGATCGGGGGGATAAAGGAAATCATGCTCCTCCGCAAAGGCGGCAAGCTCCATCAAAAGAACACCCGGCTGTACGGTAACCGTCAGATTTTCCTCATCCAGCTCAAGAATTTTATTCATCGCAGTCGTCTCAAGCAGAATTCCGCCATGAATTGCAACCGCCGAGCCGACAAGACCCGTTCCGCTTCCTCTGACCGTGACCGGAATTTCACGTGCCCAGGCGTGCTTCATCACAGCGGAAATCTCCTCGGTCGAGCGGACACGGACCACGACCTCCGGCATCTTCTCAATCCCGCCTAACTCATCGTGCGCGTAATCGGGACTGATCGCGTCACCGTACAAAACCGCACTCTCGCCGACAATGGCACGAAGGGCGGCAATATCTTCGGCACAAACTCGATTATACATCACGTTCCTCCTTAATCCGCTCGATAAGCTTCGGCACGATCTCGCCGACGTCTCCGACGACGCAGTAATGCGCCACGTCAAAGATCGGAGCTGACGGATCGCTGTTAATCGCTACAATACAATCGGCACTTTTCATGCCGGCCGCAAACTGAACTGCACCCGAAATACCAAGACAAAAGATCAGCTTGGGCTTTACCGTTCTGCCTGACAAACCGATCTGCCGCTTGGCACCGAAAATATTGCCCTCAACCAAGGGGCGCGTGCAGGCAACGACACCGCCGAGCAAATCGGCCAGCTCCTCGGCACAATGCCGCATGGCGTCCCCCGATGCGCCGCGTCCGACGGCAACAATCACGTCGGCCTCGGCAATATCAATATCCTTCGGCTTACGCGTCATGCCAAGCACCTCGACCGAGGATTTTCTCATTTCCTCCGTCACTGCCATCGGAATGATCTCGCCCATTGCCTCGGCGGTCGGCTTCGGCTCGGGGAAAACCTTGTAGCGAACGGTACAGAACTGCGGGCGGGTATTCGGGGTAATGATCTGTGCCATGATATTGCCGCCGAAGGCAGGACGAATCTGCACAAGATCGGTATTTTCCTTCATTTCAAGCACAGTACAGTCGGCGGTCAGACCCGTGCGGCAGCGCGCCGCAATGCGGGGCGCAAGCTGACGTCCGAGGTTGGTTGCACCGACGAGTATCGACGAGGGCTGCAATTTCGCAATGAAATCGTAAAATGCCGCCGTATACGGCTCGATACGGAATTCAGCCAGCGCAGGATCATCATAGACGAAAACCTTATCTACACCGTAATGCAGCAGAGTCTCGGCCATTGCGTTCACTTCACTGCCGATCATCACGGCGTAAACCGGATGTCCCGTCACAGAAGCAAGCTCGCGTGCCTTTCCGCAAAGCTCGTATGTAACGCGGTGAATTCCATCGGCCGAGCATTCGGCAAATACGCAAACGCCCCGCCATGCCGATTTATCCACCGCTGCCACAGTCTCCTCAACAAACTCAACCACACCACCGCCCCGCTTGACGCAAAGCTTGCACATCTTGCACGCGGAGGATATTTCGAGCTTACCGTTAACTTCTTCGATGGCGCCGAACGGACAGATGCTCTTCAGCTTTTCTGCCACCTCGGGCGTAACCTTTTTCTGATCGATCACTAATTTTCCCATACTATTCTCCCCCTTATATCATTTTCTGATTGCGGAGAAGTGCAAAAATCGCCTCAGTCTGTTCGGCGGCATCCCCCTCAAGGGTGCATTTCTCTGCGTTTTTCTCGGGCGGGAAAATACGTTCCACCTGCGTTGCAGATCCTGTTAAGCCGTAATGATCGGCATCCTGATCGGCAAAATCGGCAAAGGTCAGGTATGACACGACCTCCTCACCGATCTGCTTCTTAACCTTATAAGAAGGAAGCCGCGGCGTATTGATATTGTCCTCCATCGAAATGAGGCAAGGCATATCAACACTTAATTTCATGATTTTGTCGTCAAGCCCGACCGTAGCAAAAAGCTTGCCGTCCCGAACGTCGTCTACAGAGAGAACGTTCGAGATGTTCGGAATCTCAAGATACTCGGAAAGCTCCGCACCAACCTGTGCCGTATCACCGTCGGTTGTCTGCTTTCCGCAAATAATCAGGTCATATTCTCCGCACTTGCGAACTCCCTGCGAAAGGGTATACGCAGTAGCCAGCACGTCGGCACCTGCAAATTTACGGTCGGTCAGAACCGTACCGCCCGCCGCGCCCATGCAAACCGCCTCGGTAATAATCGCCTTGGCCTGCGGGGGACCCATGGTAATGGTTTCCACCGTTCCGCCGTACTGCTCTGCCAAGGCAAGTGCCGTCTCGATACCGTACAAATCATACGGATTGATTTTGCTCTGTACACCGCTTCGCTTCAGCACACCGGTGACAGGGTCGACCTCCACGTTATTGGAACCGGGTACCTGCTTAATGCATACCAGAATTTTCATTTTCATCCTCCGATCGGATATGAACGGTTTTTTTGTGCAAAAAACCGAAATCTCCCGTTTCGTATTTGAAGTTATTATATCATATACCTTGTTTTTCGTCAACAGAAAAAACGATCATGATCCGCATGAATCGATACGCCAAGCAAAAGAGGATGCAAAAATCATCTTTACCGCAAGAAAAATCCGCCGACAGATTTTCTCACCGTCGGCGGATTCCCTGTAAATTGAGCTTGACGTTATCCGTCTTTCTTTTGAGACACAACGGAAATTACGGTTAAAATTGCGTTTACAGCAAGCAGAATTGCGGACAGCAGATGATACGCCGATACACAATCGATTATTCCGGCAAGGTCATTGGTCTGAAACTCCAGAAATTGACATAAGGCCGGGATATACAGTGCAACGGCGCAAAAGAACCAGCTCCAACCGCGCAATCGGTCAGCACGTTCTTTTCCGCCTTTTTGTCGGACAATGGAACAAATCCCCATTGTCCACGCGCATAGTCCGCATAACAATGCGAATATCTGCAGCATTGGGTATTCCTCCTCCATCTCGATTGATTGAAAGCGCGTACTTCGTCTTCAGCTCTGCTTGCTTTTCCTCGATGCAGCAAAACAAGCATCGCCATTGACCGGGCGGTATGGCTTCACTGCACAAATTCCGCTCCGCATGATCAAAAAACGGAGCAAGGGAGAGCACAAAATGCGTCGCTTCTGTATTTTCCCCCAAAGCTTAAGGCGAAGTGCAAGCGTTCGACGACGGTAAAGGCGCAGGATTCGCCCCTGTTCATTTCCGTCCAAATACGCACGGGCCAAAATTCTCCCGCTGATCATCGCACTGCTGATCCCCTCAAACGAGCTCGCGCTGATGAAGCCTGCCGCCTCCCCCACGAGATATACACCGGGTCTGCCCGCAAGAAAATCACGCATTCGCCGCGGACTTGTGAGCAAACAGGCCTCGGTCTTCTCTGCTTCACCGAACCGGACGCCGAGAAATCTCTCAAGCCGCCCCTTCTGCTCCGCAAAGGCCGCGTGGCATCCCATCTTGGGAAAGGCTCCGCCGAAAATAAAATATCTGTCCTTGCAAATCGTCCACGAGCAACTGTCACTCGTCATCGGATCAAAGATACAGGAATACGCGGGAATATCCGATCCCTGTGCGGGATACCACTGCTGAATCGCCACATACTGCATCAGAGGACGGTTAAAAAGCGTGCGCCGTACCACAGAGCCGCCGCCGTCTGCGCCGACAATGCTCCGTGCCCTGAAAACACGGTGTTCCCCTTCGCACGAAACCGAGAGGCGATACCCGTCCTCCTCCGCTTCAAGCGAGAAGCAGCGTCCCGACACGATCTCTACATGATCGGGAATCAAGGAAACCAGCCATCGGTCAAAGGCCGCCCTGTCCATGTTCAGATAGTGCCGCTGATAGTCTCTGATACAGCCACTGCGCAGATCCAGCGTTTTGACCGAAAAGATCTGCGGATCGGCCAGCACTGTGTTCGGCAGGTTAAGTGAGAACTCTGCCAGCACCTTCTGCGCGTCGGGTGCAAGCAAGCCGCCGCAAACCTTCTCTCTGTTCCCGCTCTGCCCGTCAATGACCAAAATCTGCAGACCGGGATTCCCGATTGCAAGCTCACGCGCAAATACAGCCCCCGCCGCCCCCGCGCCAATCACCGCCACATCGTACAGCATAAAAATATCCTCCGATCCCGTTTTCGACCATTCCTTCGTCCTTTTCTTTATCATACCACAGCTATTTCTGTTTGTCAAGATATTTTTATTGTTTTTCGATATATTTTCTGTGTTTTGCCCCCTTCTTGCTTTGCCCACAGAAAAAATCCTCGGACAACCGGACAACGAAAAAGGCAGGTCCATAGACCAATGTCATTTAGATAAGGCATATTACGTTTAGATAACGAAATTCATACTGCTTCACTGTTACATATGTGAATAAAAGGACGAGTATAGATGTGACTTTGAAAGAAGTTTGGCGGAGTATATGGTTTATGTAGAATAGATTTACG
>JAZNCR010000230.1:0-11207 GCA_045587605.1 Eubacteriales bacterium | reverse complement strand
CGGGATAAAAATACTGCTCGTGGATCATGAGCTCCACAAAGCCACCTCGGCCCGCATGGTGGGCGATTTGCTCGATCGCTTCCATATTTTCCTTATGTGTGCGCGAATTGAGCACAAGGTCGATACGCGCAAAGCGCATATCGGTCTCAGCATCGTACCAAAAGTCCCGCTCAGCGACGTGCAAGGCAATCTCCCGCGGCAGATGATAGCAAACGATCGGATTGCCGTGGCGGTCAGGCGCAAAGATGCCGGCCAAGGTGCGAACACCAAGTTCGCGCAGGCGGCGAACGCCCACTTTATCCACGGTGCCGTAGTGTACCGTTGTCTCCTCTGCCGCAAAGACCCCGGGGCCGGCAAAGCGCTCGACCTCGCGCCGAACGGCAAGAAAATCTGCCACAACATCGTCATCGCCATCCGCGCCGTAGGGGGCATCCGGAAATTCGGCATACGCATGGAAGCCAAGTCTGAGCCAATCGGCATTCGCCTCCCACTCCTCGCGGAAGCAGTCGGTGACCATGGACAGATCAAACGGCTCGGGATGTGCGCCGAAGCAGCGCATAGCCGCCTCATCATAGGCATAGAAAAGATTGAGGTGCACCTTCGCGCCGTATCGCTCGTGTGCCTCGCGGAAAAGAGCAAGATAGGGATTGTCAAAAATCGAGGTATAGGTGTCGCGATTTGCCGTGATATCGGCCAAGAAGAGAATATTATCGTCCACGGACAGGCGGTATTTTGGGGCTACTCCCCACAGGGCATTTTTTTCGCACAAATTCGTGCTCATCGCAACGCCTCCAAACTTACGCTTCGCCCTTCTTGCGGCGGCTCTCTGCCTTGAGGCGGAGCTCGGTATTGAGAATACGCTTGCGCAGACGGATGCTCTTGGGGGTTACCTCGATCAGCTCGTCGTCTGCAATGAACTCAATGGCTTCCTCAAGCGAAAAGACGACCGGCGTGACCAGGCGAAGCGCCTCGTCGGCTCCTGCCGAGCGGATCGCAGTCAGCTGCTTCTTCTTGCAGGGGTTGACCGCAATGTCGCCGCCCTTGGGATTCTCGCCCACGATCATACCCTCGTAAACGGGGGTTGCGGGACCGATGAACATCGAGCCGCGCTCCTGGGTGTTATAGAGACCGTAGGAGGTCGTCTCGCCGTCCTCACTGGCAACCAGCGAGCCGGTATAACGCAGGGCAATATCGCCGCGATAGGGTGCGTAGCCCGCAAAGATCGAATTGATGATGCCCTCGCCGCGGGTTGCGTTCATAAACATGGCACGGTAGCCGATCAGACAGCGCGCAGGGATCATATATTCAATCCGCATCCGCGTACCCGTGCTGTTCGGCGTCATCTCAAGCAGCTCACCCTTGCGGCGGCCTAGCTCCTCCACCACGGGACCGACGTACTCACCCGGAACGTCTACCGAAACCTTCTCCATTGGCTCGTGCTTCTGGCCGTCGATCTCGCGGAAGAGCACGTGGGGCATCGAGCAGGTCAGCTCATATCCTTCACGGCGCATGGTCTCGATGAGGATCGACAGATGCATCTCGCCGCGTCCGGCAACCTTGAAGCTGTCGGTCGTCTCACCGTCGGTCACGCGAAGGGAAACATCCTTTAAGAGCTCACGGTAAAGACGCTCACGCAGCTTGCGCGAGGTGACGAACTTGCCCTCGCGGCCGGCAAAGGGAGAATCGTTGACCGAGAAGGTCATTTCCATGGTCGGCTCACTGACCTTGACAAATTCCAGCGGCTCGGGGCAGGCAAGCGAGGTGATGGTATCACCGATGGTAATATCCTCCGCGCCCGAGAAGCAGACGATATCGCCCACCTTTGCCTCGGTAACCGGAACGCGGGTCAGACCGTCAATCTGATAAAGCGAAACGATCTTGGTCTGCTTCGGGGTCATGCCCGAGTGGAAATTGGTCACCATTGCCGGCTGATTCTGCCGGATCATACCGCGCTCAATACGGCCGATACCGATACGGCCGACGTAATCGTTATAGTCGATGGAGGAAACGAGAAGCTGAAGCTCGCCCGCCTCGTCACCTTCGGGTGCGGGCATATATTCAAGAATGGTATCAAAAAGCGGCTTGAGGTCAGTGCCGGGCTGGAAGGGGGAAAGGGATGCCGTACCTGCACGGCCCGAGCAGAAAATCATCGGACTGTCCAGCTGCTCGTCGGTCGCATCCAGATCCATCAGAAGCTCAAGAACCTCTTCTTCAACCTCCTCCAGACGTGCGTCGGGACGGTCGATCTTGTTGATCACCACGATAACGCGGTGATTCAGTTCAAGCGGGCGCTGAAGCACGAAGCGGGTCTGCGGCATCGGTCCCTCTGCGGCATCAACCAGCAGAAGAACGCCGTTGACCATCTTCAGAATACGTTCCACCTCACCGCCGAAGTCGGCGTGCCCGGGGGTATCGATAATATTGATCTTGACGTCCTTGTAATGAACGGCGGTGTTTTTGGCCAAAATGGTAATACCGCGCTCTTTTTCCAGCGCATTGTTATCCATGACGCGTTCTTCGGTCGCTTGATTTTCACGGTAGACACCGCCCTGCTTGAGCATTTCGTCCACCAGCGTTGTTTTTCCGTGGTCTACGTGTGCAATAATCGCAATATTGCGCAAATCTTCGCGTTTCAAGCTTTTCGTCTCCCAACTTTTTAATATAAATTTGTTCCAATATAATATTATACCACAAATTGCTCGGTTCGAATATAGGCATCTTCGTTGAGATTTTCTTGTTTTTTCTTGCATTTTTTGTCTATCTGTACAACAAAACGGATGATTTTCGCCCTTTCCGGGGGAAAATATGCGGTTTTATCGTTTGATAATTATGAAATATTATATTATACGTAATTCAAATGCAGTTTAATAATTCCCTAATATGCATCTTTTATTCTTTTCTATAGGTCGAATCCAATATACGATAAATATCAACCATTGTTGATCGATTTGCATCTAATTTGGATGTGTATATTTATAGTTTATCGAATATTTTCCCCGATTTTTGCAATACATTCATCTAACGTTTGACAAAATTTGAAAGAAAACACTTGACAAAATTCAAGACGAATGCTATACTACATTTGATTATGATAAAAATAAGAGGAGAACGCCAAAATGGAAATCAAACTTCTCCGCGAACCCAATCTTCTGTTCGAATCCGCAATGCTGATTTACAACAGCCGAAACGGAGAATCCTGCCGCGACCTGAAAAACGCCATCATCAAAAAATTCGCCATTGACACCGAAGTGCTGGACAGCTGCTTCGACGCCATCATCGAACTCTCCGAATACGTCGTGCGCAATCTCACAGCCGACGAGCGGCTGCTCGATTTCCTGTTCCGCCGCCACAGCGGAATGAAGGGATGCTTTGCCTTCTACCTCATTCACGACGCCTGCCGCCGCGAGGAGCCGAATCTCCCGGCAGACCTGATCATCCTCCGCGATCTCTCAAAGCCAATCTTTTTCCTCAACTTCACGTCCCTGCTGCAAAGCGAGTTTGCCCCCGAGGATTACGATGGCGAGATCACCAGCTACGCAGACTTCATCGAGTTCATCGAATCCATGAACATACCTGCTGACGAAAAATGGGAAATCTGCCGTTTCTACAACGGATTCGACCACTATCGCTCGGCACTCGCCGATATTCTCGAGGAGGCCGCTCGCCTTTACCGCGAGAAATACGACATCGTCAAGCATTACATCGGCTGGTTCCTTTCCGCAGTCAACGAGCCGCTTTCGGTTGGCGGAGCAGATTTTGTTGAGCGCAACTATGCAATCACGGTCTCCGACTCGATTGACACCTTATATATCCAGCCCTCCATCATGATGTGCAATTCAACCCGCTATCTGATGAATTTCTCAGACGAACGGGAAGACGATTTCTTCTATATCGGCGTGCTCTTTGAGCCGCTCAAGGAGATTACGCAGACCTCGACGCTCGAGGATAAGCTTTGCCGCACCCTGCGCACCATCGGTGACCTGCGAAAATTCGAAATTCTCAAGCTGCTTGCCGATTCGCCGAAATACGGACAGCAGCTGGCCTCCCTGCTTGATCTTTCCACCGCAACCATCTCGCACCATATGTCACTGCTCATGGAAAGCGGCTTTGTGGAGATTAAACGGGATGCGAACCGCATTTATTATGCCCTGAACCGCAAAAAGCTGCGCGACTTTATTGATGAGCTGGAAGCGGCTCTGCTCGACTGATTGCCCCATTATTCTTTATTTCCCGGAGAAGACCATGTATAAAGCCCTGATCCTTGACCTGGACGGCACGATCGCAGACACGCTACCCGCGATCCTCGCCGCGCTCAATGCCACGATGCGCCGCTTCGGCTATCCCGAGCACGACATCGAGGCACTGAAGACCTTTATCAACAACGGTGCACGCCTGCTCGTCACCCGTGCCATTCCCGAATGTGCACGCACCGAGGCACAGATCGATGCCGTGCTTGCCGATTATACTCGTGCTTATACCGAAACCTTTATGCAAACGACCGAAACCTATCCGGGTATTGACCGTGTGATCCGTGTCCTGCACGACCGCGGCATCCGCATCGGCGTTCTGTCCAACAAGCAGGACTATATGGTCAAGCATTTAACCGAGCAGCTTTTGCCGGATCTGGTCGATGCCGCATACGGTCAGCGTGCCGGATACCCGATTAAGCCCGATCCCACCGTTCCGCTCGCCCTTTCCGCAGAATTGGGTGTTCTTCCGCAGGAGGTTGTTTTTATCGGAGACAGTGACGTGGATATACAAACCGCACAAAACGCAGGCTTTCTTGCGGTCGGCGTTGCGTGGGGCTACCGCCCCCCTGCCCTTCTTCGCGGTGTTGGAGCGGAGGTCATTCTGGAGACGGCAGATGAGATGCTCGCTCTGTTTGCAGAATAAATCATGATGAAACAAAATTCCATCCTCCTGCCCGAATCGATCCGCAGTCTGATCGGACAAAGGCAAGGCCTGACCGATCGGATCGGCTGTTCATCCTCCACCGTTATCCTCTACGATGACATGGTACTCAAGATCGAGCCGCCCTCCCCCGAAAACGAGACGGCCGCCGTCATGATGCGCTATCTTGCCTCCAAGCTGCCCGTTCCCGCGCTTCTGGCCGACGTCACCGATTCGGGTCTGCGCTATCTGCTCATGTACCGCGTACCGGGCGTGATGTCCTGTGCCGCAGAATGGCTTGACCGCCCAAACGCGCTGATCGACCGATTGGCGGAAGGGCTGCATATGCTTTGGGCGGTTGACGTCACCGATTGCCCGCGTCGCTTTGATCTCGATCACGAGCTTGCCGCCGCACGGCGGCGTGCAGAGTCGGGTCTTGTCGATCTATCCGCCCGTATTCCCGCTCACGATATGCTTCTTCCGGATGCGCTTCGCGATCCGCTCCGACTCATTCAATATTTAGAAGAAAATCGTCCCACGGAGGAGCTCGTTCTCTCCCACGGGGACTTCTGCCTGCCCAATCTTTTGCTTGACGGGGAGCGGATCGGCGGGTTTATCGATCTCGGTGCCTGCGGCACGGCCGACCGATGGCGGGATATTACCATGTGTCTTGTCAGTCTGCGCCGGAATCTGAACGGCTTTTTCGGCGGCCCCGTCCGCCCCGCGCCCGACGAGAAATAC
Organism: Eubacteriales bacterium; assembly: GCA_045587605.1. Lineage (GTDB taxonomy): Bacteria > Bacillota > Clostridia > Oscillospirales > CAG-272 > SIG693. The sequence goes on along the minus strand of JAZNCR010000230.1, from coordinate 5,576 downwards.
TTCTTTGCCGCGCTCGGCATCCCCCTCGACCGAGAGCGCCTGCGCTATTATCAATTGCTTGACTTGTTTTTTTAATCTCAACGTCAATCCTTTATCTAAATGGAGGAAACATCATGCGTGAAACTCTGCAGCACAAAATCATCTCGTCCCTTGAAAAATGCTTTCTCGACGAATCGATTGCCGACAAGCAGACCCTGACCGCCGCATCGGTTCTGCGCGGCGAGCAGCTGTCCTTCCAGCTGGCTTACACCGAGCTGGGGTGGCCAAAGGTACGCCCGTTTTTGGCTTCTCTTTCGATCAGCGGCCCGCTTGCCCCCTATATCACCGTCCGCCGCGTGATGAGCATTCCCTCGATGATGCCCGCCTACGTCAATGCCGACGATAACTACCTCCGCACCGAGCCCGGACTTTACCCCGATCTGCTCGCACCGCTGGATTATGACGGTCGGGTCAGCATCGTTCCGAAGCAGCTCCGTGCGCTCTGGTTCACCTTTGAAGCCCCCGACGACCTGCCTGCAGGCGTATATCCCACCGAGATCACCCTGACCGATGAGACGGGCGAGGTGATCGCGGCAGACACGATCACCATCACCCTCTGCGACGTCGTTCTGCCCGAGCAGGAGCTGATCCTCACCCAGTGGTTCCACTGCGATTGCCTGGCACAGTATTACAACGTCGAGGTCTTCTCGGAGGAGCACTGGCGGATTATTGAAAATTTTGTCAAAACCGCCGTCCAAAACGGCATCAATCTGCTTCTCACCCCCGTCTTTACGCCCCCGCTTGACACCGAGGTCGGCGGCGAGCGTCTGACCACACAGCTGGTCGGCATCACGCAGGACAAGGGCGAATATACCTTTGACTTCACTCTGCTTGATCGCTGGATCGAGATGTGCAACCGCTGCGGCGTCAAGTATTTCGAGATCGCCCACTTCTTTACCCAGTGGGGCGCCGGCCATGCCCCCAAGATCATGGCAACGGTGAACGGTGAATACCGCCGTATCTTCGGCTGGGAGACCGATGCAACGGGCGAGGAATACACCCGCTTCCTGCGCACCTTTATCCCTGCCTTCCTCGACCACATGAAGGCACGCGGAGATGACCGCCGCTGCTTCTTCCACGTCTCCGACGAGCCGCAGGACGATCACCTCGATCAGTACCGCGCATCCAAGGCGGTCATTGAGGATTTGCTTGAGGGATACACGATCATGGATGCCCTCTCCAACTTCGAATATTATAATCAGGGCATCGTAAAGACGCCCATCCCCGCGACCGATCATATCAATCCCTTCCTTGAAGCGGAGATCCCCGGACTCTGGACCTATTATTGCTGTGCACAGCACAGAAAGGTCAGCAACCGCTTCTTCGCCATGCCCTCTGCCCGAACCCGTATCATCGGCGTGCAGCTTTACAAATATAATATCGTAGGCTTTTTGCAGTGGGGCTACAACTTCTACAATAACCGCCATTCCTTTGAGCCGCTCAATCCCTTCCTTGACAGCAACGGAAGCGATTGGGTCCCCTCGGGCGACAGCTACTCGGTCTACCCCGCTCCCGACGGAACGGCATGGGAGAGCCTGCGCATCCTCGTCTTCCGCGAGGCACTCGCCGACATCCGCGCTCTCAAGCTCTGCGAATCGCTCTACGGACGCGATTACGTGCTGAACCTGATTGACGGTGAGCTGGACTCCCCCATCACCTTCGACTGCTATCCCCGCGACGCCGCCTATATTCTCAATCTGCGCGAAAAGGTCAACGCCGCAATCGCCGCGAAGCAATAAAAAGGAAAAAAGGCGAGGCCGCCGCATAAACGACAGCCCCGCATCGAGGATCAAGTGTTTATTTTTTGAAGAGCTTACCGATCCCGCCGAGCAGATCGGATGCGCGGTCAACCGCGATTTTCGCCTTGACCCCATCCACAATCTTCTCGATGATTTCATCGGGCAGATCAACGCCGAGCAGACGCTCCAGCGTTTTTACCGGATTTGCCTTAAAATCGTTCATCAGGTTGTCACTCGACTTGATTTTTTCGGTGATTTCCTCAATTTTTTCCTTGATCTGGGATTCATTCAGATTCATCGTCGTATACTCCTTTCGGATGGATTTGTTTTGATTATACCGCAAACCGCGCGGCAAGTCAAGAGAGAAATGTGCAACCCATCTCTGAACACTTCACGCCGCAAAGCATTCACTCCATATACTAATTTACAAAGGAAGTACCGCCATGTCACTTACCGTTCCCGCCGGCTACCGCTCTCTGCTCGACCTCCGTCAAACCGAGGTCGCCATCAAAAAGGTCAAGGATTTCTTCGAGCGTGACCTTGCCATTGAACTCAACCTCACCCGTGTATCCGCTCCTCTGTTCGTCCCGGTCGGCTCCGGACTCAACGATACGCTCAACGGCGTTGAGCGTCCCGTCGGCTTTGATATCGGCGAGAACGGCTGTGAGGCCGAGATCGTGCAGTCGCTGGCCAAATGGAAGCGCTATGCCCTCGGGGTATACGGCTTTTCGGCAGGCGAGGGACTTTATACCGATATGAACGCCATTCGCCGCGATGAGGAGACCGACAATCTGCACTCCATCTTCGTTGACCAGTGGGACTGGGAGAAGATCATTACCCACGCCGATCGCACGCAGAAAACCCTGCGCGATACGGTTCGCCGCATTTACGAGGTCATCAAGCACACCGAGCGGTATATTGCCGATGATTATGATTTTGCCGGCCGTATGCTCCCCGAGGAGATTACCTTTATCACCGCGCAGGAGCTCTACGACCGCTATCCGGGCAAAACGGCAAAGGAGCGCGAATATCTCGCCGCACGGGAGCACGGTGCCATCTTCCTCGAGCAGATCGGCGGTGCACTGCAATCGGGCGAGCCGCACGACGGCCGCGCCCCCGACTACGATGACTGGTCGCTCAACGGGGATATTATCGTTTACTATCCGGTTCTTGACATCGCGCTCGAGCTTTCTTCCATGGGTATCCGCGTGGACGAAGAATCGCTGATGCGCCAGCTTGAAATCCGCGGCTGCACCGAACGCACCAAGCTGCCCTTCCACGCAGCCCTTCTGCGCGGGGAGCTGCCCTACACCATCGGCGGCGGTATCGGTCAATCGAGACTTTGTATGTTCTTTTTGCGCAAGGCGCACGTTGGAGAGGTGCAGTCCTCCATCTGGCCTGAGGAAACCGTCCGCGCCTGCCGCGAGAACGGCATTCAGCTTCTGTAAATCAAAATGATCATTCGGGAGGAGAGCTTGTCAAGAAGTATCTCCTCCTCTTCTTATAGGGGGTCTTTATGATGGAGCAAAACGAAATTATCCGTCCATGCCGCCCCGGAACGAATCGTCTGGGGCTTGCATTCCTTGTTTTTCTGCTCGTTGTCCTTGCCGTGCAGTCTGCCGCATCGATTATTTTGCCCCGGGTCGCACCGGCACTTGTCGAGCGTGACTGGTACCTTTGGCTTCTTTCCTCTCTGCCCATTTATCTCTTCGGTCTCCCGGTCTGCCTTCTGCTTCTGCGCCCCGTCCCATCGACTCCGCCCTGTCCGCGCCGTTCGCTTACCGCCGCAGAGGTTTTTTTGGCACTCGTCATCTGCTTTGGTATGATGATGATCGGCAATCTGATCGGTCAGGCAATGATGCGGGTTGTCAGCATCATCACGGGAACACCCCTCGAAAATCCGCTTAACCGGATGATTCTCGATATGCATCCGCTGATCTCGGCCATCTTTACCGTGATCGTTGCCCCCATCGGCGAGGAATTCATCTTCCGCCGCCTCGTCATCGACCGCGCCCGCCGATTCGGCGAGCTGCAGGCTGTCCTCCTCTCGGGCGCGCTCTTCGGGGCCTTTCACATGAACTTCTTCCAGTTTTTCTATGCTTTTTTCCTCGGCCTGATTTTCGGCTATATCTACCTCAAAACAGGACGGCTGCGCCATACGATTTTCCTTCACGCCGCAATCAACCTTGCGGGCGGTGTGATCGCTCCCGCACTCATCCGCGTCGTACTGCCGCTGCTTGAATCGTTTGATGGCGGCATGCCCGACCCGGCTTCCCTGCTCCCCGTACTTCCCGCGCTTCTCGCTTATCTTGCCTATGCCGCCCTGCTCTCGGCCAGCGCGATAGCCACGGTGGTGCTCGGCATCCTTCTGCGCCGAAAAATCACCTTTGCCAAAGCCCCCCAATCCGCCCGGCCGCTTTGGCTCAACTTCGGCATGATTGCCTTTTTCGCCGTCTGCGCACTGTTCGCCGCGGCGGGAATCTTTTGACGCATAAATCGCGGAGATGTTTGGTATACTATCGGAAAAAGGAGCGTTCCGATGGACAACGAACAAAACGAAGCCAAACAAACAAGTGCCCCGATTGAGGGGAAAACCGAGCTTGAGGAAATTTTCAAAAACGGCTCTGTCGTGGCAAAAAATGCACGCGAAACCATTCATTGTCTTTCCATCATCGGTCAGATTGAAGGGCATTATCTGTTGGGGGAAAACCAAAAAGCGACCAAATACGAGCACATCATCCCTCTGCTTGCCGCAATTGAGGAAAGCGACGAGATTGACGGACTCCTCGTCGTGCTGAACACGATGGGAGGTGACGTTGAAGCGGGGCTGGCCATCGCCGAAATGATTGCCAGTATGCGCAAGCCGACCGCTTCCCTCGTGCTCGGCGGCGGACACTCGATCGGCGTCCCCCTGGCCGTCTCGGCCAAGGTATCGCTGATCGTCCCGACCGCAACCATGACCATCCATCCCGTGCGCATGACGGGGCTTGTGGTGGGCGTCCCCCAGACCTTCCGCTATTTCGAGCATATGCAGGAGCGAATCCTGCGCTTCATCGCCGAGCATTCCCGCGCTGATATCGACCATTTGCGGGCACTGATGATGAAACCGGATGAGATTGCCACCGACGTCGGCTCCATTATCGACGGAAGCGAAGCGGTAGACGCCGGCATCATTGACCGCATCGGCGGCCTATCCGACGCACTCGACGCCCTGCGCGAGCAGATTGGGGCATCCAAAGCATAAAAAGCAAGTCCCGCTGTTGTACCGAAGGCGGGACTTGCTTTTTGTTTTCGGTACATATTTTCATGGATATCGCCCGGTGATTTGTCAGGGCATCAAAAAAATAAACATTATTTCCCTTTCTCCGTCAACTTCGGTCTATAAGCCTTCCGCCGGGAGGAGGTGCTTGCGGCAAACCTATCCCCCCATCATCGGTCAAACATCGCGCTATACCAAGGCAGGGGCGAAAAAATGTCAAAGAGTCCTTGACAAGTGCCTGTCGGGCGTGATATAATAGATTATCAATAAGTTTATCTCGAAAGAGGGTATACATCATGAAGAGAATTCAGACCATCAACACCCGCGATCTCGCAAAGAGCGTAAAGAACGGCGGCTGCGGCGAATGCCAGACCTCTTGCCAGTCGGCTTGCAAGACCTCTTGCGGTGTTGCCAATCAGCAGTGCGAAAACAAGAACGCCAAGAAATAAGTGTTGGCAAAAAATACCGCCCGTGCAAGGGCGGTATTTTTCTGCCCGCCGATGAACGGAGTAGAATATGATCCATCAGTACAAATTAAA
>JAZNCR010000229.1:0-3778 GCA_045587605.1 Eubacteriales bacterium | reverse complement strand
CGATCTTGAGGCAGAGGGACTGCTTGTGAAGGTCGAGCCCCACAGCCACAACGTTGCGCATTGCTATCGCTGCGGCACGGTGGTTGAGCCCATCGCCTCCCGTCAGTGGTACGTCAAGATGAAGCCGCTGGCAGAGCCGGCCATCGCCGCCGTCAAGGAGGGCGATATCAGCTATATCCCCGACCGCTTCTCGAAGATTTACCTCAACTGGATGGAAAATATCCGCGACTGGTGCATCTCCCGTCAGCTTTGGTGGGGTCATCGGATTCCCGCTTACTATTGCGACGACTGCGGCGAAATGTTCGTCTCCGAGACCGACGTTACCGTCTGCCCGAAGTGCGGCTCGACCCATATGCGCCAGGAGGAGGACGTGCTCGATACATGGTTCTCCTCGGCACTCTGGCCCTTCTCCACGCTCGGCTGGCCGAACGACACGGCAGAGCTCGAGAAGTACTATCCCACCTCGGTTCTGGTCACCGCTTACGACATCATCACCTTCTGGGTCTCGAAAATGATTTTCATGGGACTCGAATTTATGGAACAAAAACCCTTTCCGCACGTCTTTATCCATGGACTTGTTCGTGACGCGCAGGGACGGAAGATGTCGAAATCGCTCGGCAACGGCATCGATCCGCTCGAGATCATCGATCAGTACGGTGCCGACGCGCTTCGCTTCGCACTTGCCACCGGCAACTCGCCCGGAAACGATATGCGTTTCTCGGACGAAAAGATCGAGGCCGCCCGTAACTTTGCGAACAAGCTCTGGAACGCATCCCGCTTTGTTCGCATGAATCTCACCATCGACGAGATCACTCTGCCCGATCCCGCCGACCTCGCCCTCGAGGATAAGTGGATTCTGACCCGAATCAATGCCGTGACGGCGACCGTTACCTCGGCACTCAATAAGTACGAGGTCGGCGTTGCGCTTTCCTCGCTCTACGACTTCATCTGGGACATCTTCTGCGACTGGTATATCGAGCTTGCCAAGGTTCGCCTGAACGCAAAGGATACCCCCGAGAATATCGTTGCGCAGAAGGTTATCGCCTACGTGCTCACCGAAACCCTCAAGCTGCTGCACCCCTTCATGCCCTTCATCACCGAGGAGATTTACCTCTCCCTGCCCCATACCGATGAGAGCATCATGATCAGTGAATATCCCGCTTACGACGATGCATTCAACTATGCGGCCGAGGCCGCCGAGATGGAACGCGTCATTGCGGCCATCCGTGCGATCCGCACCCGCCGCAACGAAATGAACGTTCCCCCCTCCCGCCGCGCAAAGGTCTACATCGCCACCGCCTTCGACGACAGCTTCAACGACAAGACGGCCGTCTTCTTTACCCGTCTCGCCTCTGCCGCCGAGGTAATCGTCGCCCCCGACGCAAAGGACTTCCCCGCGCCCGATGCCTGCGTCCAGCTCGTGACCGATTCGGCAAGTATCTATCTGCCCCTTGCCGACATCGTTGACCTCGATGCCGAGCGTAAGCGTCTGTCGGGCGAGAGAGACCGCATTGTGGGCGAGATCAAGCGTCTGGAAGGAAAGCTCTCCAATGAAGGCTTCGTGGCAAAAGCGCCCGCAGCCGTCGTTGAGGGTGAACGCGTCAAGCTTGAGAAGTATCGCGACACGCTGGCCGGTATCGAATCGGCACTGGCAAAGCTGCAGTGATGCCCGGGAGGGGGCATAAGCCCCCCGCCCCCCGGTAAAGCCGCTCGATTGCTTTACCGCCCCCCAAAGCTTCCCGACACGGGACGTGTCGGTTGGTATATTTTGAGAGGAGGCATTTCCCTATGAAAAGAATTTTCGCTCTGACTCTGGCCGCTCTGACCCTGCTCTGCTGTACCGCCTGCTCGGCGGGTGCCGCTATGAATGATTCGGCGTATTATCCCGGTGATTATGAGCTCTACAGCTCGAAGATCGAATCGGAATCGGTCAGCACCTCTGCACCCTCGACGGCCGTTAAGCCCTCGTTTGACGCGGTCGACGGCGCGGTGAAGGAATCTCCCGAGGTGGGCGAGCAATCTCTGCCCGAGGGGAGAAAGATCATCCGCACCATGAACATCGCCGCCGAAACCAAGACCTTTGATGCGGCGGCTGCCTCGATTGAGGCACTGACCGCTTCGCTCGGCGGCTACGTGGAGAACTCCTCCCGCTCGGGCGGAAGTCTGCGCAATGGCAGCTCGGTGGTGGCGCGTTCCGCTTCTTATACGCTGCGGATTCCGGCGGAGAAGCTGGATGCTTTCCGCGCGGGACTTGGCGAGGGCATCAACGTCGTCCGCGAATCGTCGGGTGTCGACGACATTACCGATCGGTATTTTGATGTTGACGCGCGTCTTTCTACGCTGAAAACCGAGGAAGAGCGGCTGCTCGCCATGCTGGAAAAGGCGACCGAGCTGGAATATCTCATCACGCTTGAACGGCGTCTCTCCGAGGTACGCTACGAAATCGAATCCTACACCGGTACACTTCGCCGCTATGACAGTCAGGTCGCCTATTCGACCGTCCATCTGACGCTGGATGAGGTACTGGAATATACGCCCGTCACCCAGACGCCCAAGACCTTTGGTGAGCGGATCGGCATTGCCTTCCGCGACAGCTGGTCTGACTTTGCCGACGGCTGCAAGAATTTCGCCGTAGGATTCGTTTACGCACTGCCCACCCTGCTGGTACTGGCCGTAATCTTCGGCGGAATTGCCGTTGTGACCGTTTTGGTCGTCAAGCGCGCGATGAAGAAGAAAGACAGAGAATAATTTGACCATATTGCAAAGAGGGTGCCGAGCAGATATGCTCGGCACCCTCTTTGCATGGAATTGACAAGCGGGCGCGAGTATGATATACTGTAAAAAACAAATTTCTCGCGACCGACAGAATGGAGACCGCCTATGCGAAAGATCCTCCCCCTGCTTCTCCTGCTTGTTTTCTGCCTCACCGCCTGCGCCCAGCCTCCCTTGGCCGAATATCCGCTTGACGGCGGCACCTGCCGCGTTTGGGGAAGCACGTCGGGCATCAGACGGATCGAGGTGACCGATGCGGCGGGAAACACTGCGCGCTTCTCTCTGCCCGCCCCCGACATTGAACCGACCGAAAACGGAGGCATCGAATGGATTGACCTTGATTTTGACGGGCACGACGATCTGCGCGTCCAAGCCAAGCGCTACGCGAACGGCGATTATCGCTATACCTGCTTTCTTTGGCGGGACGGCACGCTGACCGAATCGGCAGCGCTGAACAGAATGCGCGCCCTCACCGTCGATCCGGAACGCAAAATGCTCTTTGCCAAGGAGCTGCACGTCTCCCCCGACGAATACGAGAGTGAGGTGCGCCTCGGCTGTGTTTGGATGAACGGCAATCCCGTGCCGGTCGAAAAAGCCGAGCTGATTCACTATACCGAGGATGAGATTTACTATCTCGCAAAATACGCCGCCGAAGCGGGAGGTCCGCTTGAAATGATCGGAGAAAAATGGATTTTCGCCGACCAATTTGATCCAAACACGGTCTGGAACTGACAAAACCAACAGAAAGGACGATAAACCCATGAAACAGTCTTATTCGATTCCCGTTAAGCTCAACGACGAGCTTATCCGTAAGCTGATCTATATCGCAGAAGCCGAGGGACGCACCCCTGCCGCGCATTTCGCCTTCATGCTCCGCAACAATATCGCCTATTTTGAGCGCACCAAGGGTAAAATTCCGCAGGACGCACTTCGCAAAATCGACCTGTCGGCCTACGAAGAGGTCTGATCGAATCCACCTGCCGGGGCGGCCAGGGCTTTCCCTGGT
>JAZNCR010000228.1:0-3098 GCA_045587605.1 Eubacteriales bacterium | reverse complement strand
ATTCTGACCCTGGGCGAGCAGGATTCTTTCCCTTTGGCGAAGTTTATCATTGACCTCTCGCTTGGCGGGGATATTGACCGATTTTGTGCGCTGGTCAAGGATTTTGTCTGTATGCGCTTCAGCGAGCGATGGATGGAATGCGTGCCGGTTGGGGTCACCAAGGGAATCGGCATCGAGCGGATGATGGAGCACCTCGGCTTGCCGCTTGCGCAGTCGATTGCTGTCGGCGACAGCCCGAACGATATGCCGATGTTTACGGTATGCCCGAACAGTGTGGCCATGGGGGGAAGCGCTGCGGCCGAATTCCCGGTTTCCTACGTCACCCGCGCTGTTGACGATAACGGTATACCGCATATGCTGAGGCATTTTGGACTTTATTGAAAAGACAAGGAGAGGACGCGCATGGTGATCTTTTTCGATATCGATGGTACACTCATTCCGTACGGTGCCTCAGATATTCCCGATTCTGCCAAAGCGGCTATCCGCGCGGCGCAGAAGCGGGGGCATCTTGCCCTTATCAATACCGGACGGACGATTGCCAACATTGAACCGAATCTGCGCCATTTCGGCTTTGACGGCATCGTGAGCGGATGCGGCATGATGGCAATTCTGCATGGAAGAACCCTTTGGCAGATGCCCACCGATCCGATCTGCAGCCGGCGTGTGATCGGTTCTGCCCGCGCGTTCGGCGTAAAGGCACATTATGAAGGATATGCGGCACTTGCCTTTGACGTTTACGCCCATCCTCTGACCGAAGAGGAGAGTGCGATTGTTGCGCGGATGCGCGAGCATCAAAAAAAGGTGATTCTGCTCGGCGAGGAGGCCGATTTTCCGATCGTAAAATTCCTCATTGACCGCGCGTACGGCGGAGATATTGACGGATTCCGTGCGGAATTCCCCGAGTATCAGTTTATCCGGATTGATGACCGCTGGACAGAGTGCGTGCCGGTCGGTGCGTCAAAGGGGGCGGCTCTTGTACGGACGATGGAGGCGCTCGGTCTTCCGCTGGCAGAGTCAATTGCCGTCGGTGACAGTGAAAATGACAAGAGTATGCTTGACGCTTGCCCCAACAGCGTAGCCATCGGTGGGACCACGGCGGCGGAATTTGACGTGTCTTACGTCACGCCTCCCATCGGGGAGGATGCCATTGCCCGCATGATCGAGCATTTTGGCCTTTGCGGCTGAGGGATGTCGGAGCAAGCGCAAAAGGACAGAAAAAAGAAGCGAAAACCGTCAGATGGGCAACCGTCCAAGCCTGCGGCGCATATACTGCGAACAGATGAAGTTCCGTGCGCCAAAAGGAGGGTTTGCCATGCTCATCACGCTGTTCCGTTCCGCGGCCAATCTCATTTATCTCGTTCTCGGCCTTGCTACCCCGCAGAATTTTCCGCCCCCTCTGTCTGCCGCCGAGGAGAGGGAATGCTTTGCCCGTGCCCGCACAGGGGATGAGGCGGCGCGGGATAAGCTGATTGAGCATAATCTGCGTCTTGTCTCGCATATTGTCAGAAAATACTACGGCTCGAACAAAAACAGCGAGGATCTGGTTTCCATCGGCAGTATAGGCCTGATCAAGGCCATTGATTCCTTTCGTATTGATAACGGTGCGCGCTTTGCCACCTATGCGGCGAAATGTATTCAAAACGAAATTCTGATGCATTTCCGAGCGCAGAAAAAACTCGGCTGCGAGGTGTCGATCAACGAAACCATTGATACCGACCGTGACGGCAATCCCTTGACCTATATTGACGTGATCGCGGTGGAGGATACCATCGCCGACGATATCGACCGCAGGATCCGAACAAGCCGTGCGCTTGAACTTGTCCGTACCGTGCTGGATGAGCGGGAACGCCGCATCATCGTTATGCGCTACGGACTCGGCTCCTCTCCGCCGCTGACCCAGCGCGAGGTTGCCGCCATGCTCGGCATCTCCCGATCCTATGTATCCAGAATCGAGAAGGCGGCGCTTGAAAAGCTGCGTGAGGTGCTGTAAGTGGGCATTGACAAGAAAGGGAAATATATGGTATAATAAACGCAGTACAGAGCAGTATAAATTGGTTTAAGAATTTCACAAAAAAGGAGATCGACCCATGAACAAATTGATCGGTAACGCCGTTGTCGGACAGTCCGGCGGACCTACTGCGGCAATTAACGCCACCCTGGCCGGCGTCATTCGCGGCGTAAAAGAAAACGTACACGACGGAAGTATTCCGCGACTTTACGGTATGCATAACGGTGTGGAGGGCCTTCTTGAGGAGCGCCTGGTCGATCTGACCGAATTCTTTGCCGATGACGCAAAGATCGACGATCTTGAGCATACCCCTGCCGCCGCACTCGGCTCCTGCCGCCGCAAGCTGCCCAAGCCCGGCGAGGACGATGCGGTATACGAGAAGCTGCTTGCCATCTTCAAGAAATACGATATCCGTTATTTCTTCTACATCGGCGGTAACGATTCGATGGATACGGTTGCCAAGCTCAGCGCATATACCAAGGGACACGACTACGAGATGCGCATCGTCGGCGTGCCGAAGACCATCGATAACGACCTGGTGATTACCGACCACACGCCGGGCTTTGGCTCTGCGGCAAAATACATTGCCGTGACCATGCAGGAGATCATCCGCGACTGTGCCGTTTATACGACCAAGGCGGTGACCATCGTTGAGATCATGGGGCGTGACGCCGGATGGCTGACCGCCTCCGCCGCAATCGGCCGTATCGTCAACGGAATTGCGCCCGACCTCGTTTACCTGCCTGAGTGCACCTTCGATATGGAGGAGTTCTTTGCATCGGTCAAGACGGCGCTCGATCAGCATCCCAACGTTGTCGTTGCCGTTTCGGAGGGCGCGCGCTTTGCTGACGGCACCTACGTCGGCGAGGGCACGCAGAGCGGCGCAGTTGATGCGTTCGGTCACAAGTACCTCTCGGGTACGGGCAAGGCGCTCGAGCTTGCCGTTAAGGCGGAGCTTGGCTGCAAGGTGCGCTCGGTTGAGCTCAATCTCCCCCAGAGATGTGCCGCTCATATCGCTTCAAAGTGCGATATAGACGAGTCCTTCGGTGTTGGACAGTCTGCGGTCACCGCTGCGGTTCAGGGTGTCAGC
>JAZNCR010000227.1:0-4719 GCA_045587605.1 Eubacteriales bacterium | reverse complement strand
GCAGAAGTCGAGGATGGAGCCGGGTGTATAGCCGCGGCGGCGCAGACCGCAGAGGGTGGGCATACGCGGGTCATCCCAGCCGTCAACAAGACCGGATTCGACAAGGTGACGCAGGAAACGCTTGGACATGACGGTATTGGTCATGTTCAGACGTGCAAATTCGATCTGACGGGGCTTGGACGGGACAGAGCAGTTTGCAATGACCCAATCGTAAAGCGGTCTGTGAATTTCATATTCGAGGGAGCAGAGGGAATGGGAAATACCCTCAATGGCATCCTGAATCGGATGTGCAAAGTCGTACATCGGATAGATGCACCACTTGTTTCCCTGTCTGTGATGCTCGATATAGCGGATGCGGTAGAGCACCGGGTCGCGCATACAGAAGAAGCCCGACGCAAGATCGATCTTTGCGCGCAGGGTGTATTTTCCTTCGGGGAACTCACCGGCCTTCATGCGGGCGAAGAGATCAAGGCTCTCCTCGATCGGACGGTCACGCCAGGGGGATACGGCGGGGGTGTTGACGTCGCCGCAGTACTTGGGATCGCGGAACTGCTCGGCGGTCAGCTCGCAGACGTAAGCAAGCCCCTTCTTGATGAGTTCAACGGCGTATTCGTAGTCAGCCTCAAAGTAGTCCGAGCCGTAGTAGAAGCGATCGTCCCAGTCAAAGCCGAGCCAGCGAATGTCTTCCATGATCGCATCAACGTACTCGGTGTCCTCCTTTGCGGGATTGGTGTCGTCCATGCGCAGGTTGCACAGGCCGTCAAACTTTTTGGCCGTGCCGAAGTCAATGACGAGCGCCTTGCAGTGACCGATGTGCAGATATCCGTTCGGCTCGGGGGGGAAGCGGGTATGCACCTTCATGCCGGGGTTGGCAGAGAGATCGGCTTCGATCGCCTCTTCAATAAAATTGCGGGTAATGTCTTCCATGAGAGTATCCTTTCTTGTTAAAGCGAATTGCGCATGGCGGAGATTCTTTCAAGCACGCGGTCGCGGCCGAGAATCTGCATGACGGTGTACATATCGGGGGAGTTGAGCTTGCCGGTGACGGCAACGCGCAGGAACATACTGACGTCAGCCACGTTTCCGCGGAAGGACTCGGGGGATGCCTTGTATGCCTTCATATCCGATGCATAGCCGATCGAATCGGCAATCGCCTTGATCTTCTCAAACCAGGCGTTCGCATCGTCTGCCGCATCAAAGCCTGCGGCGAAGGCGTCGAGCACCGCGAGGATATCCTCGTGCGAGAACTTGCCGGCGGCGGTCACGTCGTCCTTGACCGCAAACGCATCGTCATAGAAGAAGTCCATATATTCCTTGACCTCGCTCCATACGCCGTAGTCCTTGCGGGGCTTCTTGCCGCCGCGGCCGATGGCGAGGATGGACTTTGCGTAAGCGGGGGCGGCGGTGAGACGTGCGGCAAACTCGGTATCGAATTCGGCGGCCCACGCGCTGACACGGTCGTATACCTCGTCGGCCGTCATGCGCGAGATCACGTTCTTCGAGACGTCGCCCAGCTTGGGGAAGTCAACCAGACAGCCCGACGCACTCATCTTCTTGATGTTGAAGGGGAAGTCGCGGTAGGACTTGTCGGGATTCTGCATTCTCCATTCCTCAAAGTTGGAGTTGAGGATAGTCAGGAGATATTCGCAAACACATTCGGGCGCATAGCCGAGACGGGTGTAATCATCCACGTTGCCGCCCATGTCGCGCTTGGAGAGCTTCTTTTTGTTGCCGTTCTCATCCAGCTTCATGACCTGCGCCGTGTGCATATACTTCGGGGTCTTAAAGCCCAGATAGCGGAAGAGCTGCAGATGCTTCGGGGCACTGGGAAGCCACTCCTCGCCACGGATGACGTGGGTGGTGTGCATCAGATGATCGTCAATGGCGTGGGCGAAGTGGTAGGTCGGAATGCCGTCCGATTTGAGAAGGACGAAATCCTCGTCGTTCTCGGGCATTTCCAGCTTGCCCTTGATTAGGTCGGTAAATACTACCTTCTTCTCGCTGTCGCCGTCCGAGAGGATGCGGAGCACCCACGGGTGGCCTGCCGCGAGATGTGCCTCTACCTCTTCGATGGTGAAGCGGCGCATTTCCAGCTTACGTGCCTGTGCTTCAAGATTTGCCGCCTCGGTCCATTCCTTCGACTTTACCTCGGCCTTCTTGTCCACCGCCTGCAGTTCTTCGTATTCCTCTTCGGTCGTAAAGCAGGGATAAGCCTTGCCCTCAGCGACCAGCTTCTTGGCGAACACGTGATAAATCGGTCCGCGCTGGCTCTGCTTGTAGGGACCGTAGCTGCCCTTGTCGGTCACGTTGCCGTCAGCATCGAGCACGGCACCCTCGTCAAAATCGACACCGTAGTGTGAGAGGGTACGGATCAGCTTTTCGGTTGCTCCCGGCACCTCGCGCTTGGCATCGGTGTCTTCAATGCGCAGATACACGATACCGCCCGACTGATGTGCCAGACGCTCGTCGATCGTCGCACCGTAGAGTCCGCCGAGATGAATGAAGCCGGTCGGGCTGGGGGCAAGACGCGTGACCTTCGCGCCCTCGGGAAGCGCACGCTCGGGATAGCGTGCCTCGATTTCTTCGGGGGTGGCGGTGACGTTGGGAAAAAGAAGTTCGGCAAGATAGTTGTAATCCATGTTGTTTATTCCTCTGTTTCGTTATTTTCAGGATAATTGGGCCAGCGCATCGGCAAGCAGGCTCGGTTCGCCGTGTCCGGGATATATCGTCAGACCGTGGGATGAAAGCGGCGTCAGTGCAAGCAGAGACCGGTAAAGCATCTCGCCGTCTCCGCCCGGCAGATCGGTGCGGCCTACGCCCTCGGCAAAAAGTGTGTCTCCGGTAAAGAGTGCGTCTCCCGCAAGATAGCATACGCATCCGCCGGTGTGACCGGGAGTGTGCAGAACGGTGAAGGAGAGCCCGCCGAACTGCAGGAGCTCACCGTCCTCTGCCGTGTGCTCCGCAGAACGCTGGGCAAAGCTGCGGCCGAGAAGGGGAAGGGCGCAGTTGAGGGACGAATTCTCCGGAAATTCGGCATCAGCGGGGTGGAGGTAGGCAGGCGCGCCCGTTGCATCGCGGAGGGCATCGAGCGCAAGAATATGATCAAAATGTCCGTGGGTCAGGAGAATAGCGCGGAGCCGCAGGTGATCCGCATCGAGTGCCGCGGTGATTTCCTCAGCGCGGACGGCGGGATCAATCAGAACCGCATCCTCTCCTTCGCTGATCAGATAACAGTTGGACTGCCATCCGCCGCGGTAAAGATTTCGGATTTTCATTCGGCTCGTTTCCCTCCAATGGTTATTGTTTGGTGATATACAATATTTTTACATTATATCATTATATCATACTCACGTCCCGATGTCTATAAATTTTTATAAAAAAGAGAAGAAAAACAAAATCTTTTTCTTTTTTTCTCAAAAAGATAGAGCAAAGGGACGGACGGGAATTTGACATTTCTTTTTCCATCGTGTATAATAAAACAGATAAAATAATGAAAAAGAAAAAGAAAAGGAGGGAAGGACTCCGTGAGCGTGAACGATCCGATTACCGCCGCGTCGGTTGCCGCATATCTGCCGTCCGATACGCCCTGGCGCACCACGGTTTTTTCCTCAATTGATTCCACCAATACCGCGCTCAAGGCGATGGCCGCGCGCGGAGAGCGGGAGGGCTGCGTGCTGATTGCCGAGCAGCAGACGGCAGGGCGCGGAAGAATGAACCGTTCCTTCTTTTCCCCCCCGGCAGGAGGGCTCTATATGAGTATGCTTCTGCGTCCCGCGCTTCGGGCAGAGGATGCGCTTCTTCTGACGACGGCGGCTGCCGTTGCCGTCGCTGAGGCAATCGAGGCGGTGATCGGTATTCGGGCAGAGATCAAGTGGGTCAACGATTTGTTTGTCAGAGCGCAGAAGGTGTGCGGAATATTGTGCGAATCGGCGCTTTCCTCTGACGGACGGCTTGACTATGCCGTCGTGGGCATCGGAATCAACGTTCGTGCACCCAAGGGCGGCTTCCCGCCGGAGCTTGCAGGGATTGCGGGGGCGCTGGTCGCCGACGGGGAAGCCGCTCCGCCGGAGCTTCGCAGCCGCCTCGCCGCCGAAATTCTGACCCGATATGCCGTCCTGTCCTCGGCATTGCCGGACACTGCGTTTCTTGACGAATACCGCCGCCGATCGCTTGTCATCGGACGCCGCGTGACGCTCAGCACGACGGGGGAGACGGTGACGGTTGAAGGGATAGACGACGTCTGCCGCCTTCTCGTCCGTACCGAGTATGGAGAGCAAAAAGCCGTTTCCTCGGGCGAGTGCAGTATCCTGCTTTCTCCCGCGAAATAATCACGGTTTATCTTTTATATCATTGACAAACTGTAAATTTTGATCATCTTCGCTTGCATTTGCGGATGAATTTCGCTATAATACAAGCAGAAAGAGAAAGCGACGCGTTTCTGCCGTCCGATTTTTGAAAGGAGTCTTTTTTCTCAATGCTTGAAGCCTGTCTGTCCTTTTTCAAGGGCTATTCCTATACCATCGTGAAGATGTTTATCAATCAGTTTGCCATTGCCCTCTTCGGGCTGACCCTTGCCATTGCTACCGGAGAGAGCGGCAACGATACTCTGCAGATTGTCTGCAGTGTGTTTGCGGTGCTCTTCTATCTTTTCCTCATTTATACGATGACGTGGGAGGTCGGCGCGGCGGTTAAAATCCGCGTTGACGCGGGGCGCGCTAA
>JAZNCR010000226.1:0-2642 GCA_045587605.1 Eubacteriales bacterium | reverse complement strand
AGCGCCTTTTTGTCGATTTCCACGTCGAAGTGGCCGCTGTTGGCCAGCAGAACGCCGTCCTTCATGACGCGCAGGTGCGACTCGCGGATAACGTCACAGCAGCCGGTCACGGTGATGAAGAGATCGCCCAGCGGTGCGGCGTCGTCCATGGTCATGACCTTGAAGCCGTCCATGACGGCCTCAATGGCCTTGACGGGGTCGATCTCGGTGACGATGACCACAGCACCCATTCCCTTGGCGCGCATGGCAATGCCCTTGCCGCACCAGCCGTAGCCGGCGATAACGACGGTTTTGCCGGCGAGAATCAGATTGGTGGTATTCATGATACCGTCAAGGGTGGACTGACCCGTGCCGTATCGGTTGTCGAAGAGATGCTTGCAGTCGGCGTCGTTGACGTCGATCATGGTATAGTCGAGCTGTCCTGCAGCCTGACGGGCAAAGAGACGGTGGATGCCCGTCGTGGTCTCCTCGGCACCGCCGATCAGATTGCGGCCGTATGCACGGCATTCGCCGTGGAGCAGGGAAGTGAGGTCGCCGCCGTCGTCGATCATCAGATCGGGAACGATCGAGAGAGTAGCCTTGAGGTGCTCGCGATACTGCTCTTCGGTCACACCGCGGTAAGCGTTGACGGTGAAGCCCTCGGCAGCAAGTGCTGCGGCTACGTCATCCTGTGTGGAGAGGGGATTGCAGCCGGTCACGGCGACCTCGGCACCGCCGCCCCGCAGAACCTTAGCCAGATATGCCGTCTTTGCCTCAAGATGAATGGACATGGAAATTTTCATGCCCGCGAAAGGCTTGGTACGGGCGAATTCCTCTTCGATGCGGGAGAGGACGGGCATATAACTGCGTACCCATTCGATTTTATCGCGCCCGGAGGGGGCGAGATTGATGTCTTTAATATCGTTCATATTCGTGCATCCTTTTTTTGAAATTAATCGAGAACAGTATACCAAATCGCGCGCTAAATGTCAAGACGGTCAGTAACATTCGGCGATGCGGGTGCGGCGGAGTGCATTGCGGCGCGCTCCCGCTTCCCATTCTGCCTTTTCCTCTTCGGTTTCACAGATCAGTGCGGGGACGGGGGTTGGCTTTTCATTTTCGTCCAGCGCAACCATAACGAGATACGCGCGGTTGATCATGGTTTTCTCTCCGTTCAGCGCTTCAACAAAGGTATCCACCCGAACCTCCATCGACGTGTGGCCGACGTAGGTCACCTGACCGACGAGGAGAATCGTATCGTTGACGTAGGCAGGGGCGCGGAACTGCAGATTATCGATGGAAGCGGTCGTGACATTGCGCTCGGAATGACGGCGGGCCACCACGGCAGCAACGACATCGATCCATTCGACTAGCCGTCCGCCGAAGAGACGGCGGGAGCCGTTGATGTGCTCGGGCATCAGAATCTGAATCTGTTCAGCGCGGGATGCGCTGACCGGTTTCGCGTATGTCATATTTTTCTCCTTTTAATTGAACGTCATTTCCGTATATGCATTATTATATCAAAAAATAAAATAAAAACAATCCCTTTCTTGCGATTATGCCGCGGGTGTGCTATAATAAATTATCATCCCACGAAAACAGAAGCCCGGACGGGTGGAAAGGATAGACGATGGCGAAGACTTCCCGCGCGAAATTTTATCTTTCTCTTGTTATTTTCAGTCTGACCGGGCAGATTGCTTGGGTGGTTGAAAATATGTATTTCAACGTATTTCTTTATCAGATGTTCGGTGCAGGGCCGGGCGAGATCTCACTGATGGTTTCCGCAAGTGCCGCGGCCGCCACGCTGACCACCCTCCTCATCGGTGCGCTCTCTGACCGCCTTGGCTGCCGCCGTGCCTTCATCTGCGGCGGATATATCCTCTGGGGACTTTCCATTTTTGCCTTTACCCTTCTGCGCGAGGACATCATCGGTGCGCTCTTTCCGATGGCGGCATCGGTGTCGGCGCTCTGCATCACGCTTGTGATTATCCTTGACTGTGTGATGACCTTCTTTGGCTCGTCGGCAAACGATGCCGCGTCCAATGCATGGCTGACCGACGTGACCACGCCCGCCGACCGCGGCGCGGCCGAGGGCATCAATGCCATGATGCCGCTGGTTGCGATCCTTGCGGTGTTCGGCGGATTTATGGGCTTTGATCTTTCGCTTGAATCCAGCTGGACGACAATATTTGCCGTGATCGGCATCAGCGTAACGGCGATCGGTCTGCTCGGCTTTTTCCTCATTGACGAGCCTGCGCTGAAGCGCGGAGAGGGGCATTATTTCTCAAACATCTTCTACGGCTTCCGTCCCTCTGTGGTGCGGAAGAACCGAGGGCTGTACGGCTATCTCGCCGCTTTTGCGGTCTTCGGCATCTCCATTCAGATTTTCATGCCCTATCTGATTCTCTATTATACCGTTACGCTTAAAATGGATAACTATGTCATGGTGATGGCCCCCGCGATTCTCCTGGCGGCTGTTTTTACCGCGCTGTGGGGGCGCGTTTATGACCGCGTCGGCTTTTCGCGCGCGGCGTGGCCGTCGCTCGGCTTGCTCGGCGCGGGCTATGTGATCCTGTATTTTGCACGAACGACTCTCCCCGTCTTTCTCGGCTCTCTTTTGATGATGTGCGGATATCTGGCGGGCATGGCGGTATTCGGCGCGA
>JAZNCR010000225.1:0-8223 GCA_045587605.1 Eubacteriales bacterium | reverse complement strand
GCAAAAAAAGAGGGAACGAATCGCATCGTTCCTTCTTTTCTGTTAGAAAGTTTGCGGGGAGGTCCTTTTTTTCAAAAAAGGGCCTCCCCGCGTAATCTTATAACCTCGTCCTCAATCTCGCGCCGCATTCGTGGAGAATGGCACGTTCGTCGAAGGGGACTTTTTCGCCGCGGATGAGCTGATAATCCTCGTGTCCCTTGCCGGCCAGCAGGACAATATCGCCCGGGCGGGCATCGCGGACGGCGGCGCGGATGGCCTCCGTTCGGTCGGGAATTGCAAGATAGGGGCACCCATCGGGCGTAAAGGCTGCGGCAATTTCGGAAATAATGGCCGACGGATCCTCGAAATCGGGATTATCGGCAGTGAGGATCGCGAGATCGCAGAGCTCGCTTGCCACGCGGCCAAGCTCGGGGCGGCGAAGCTGTGTCCGCCCGCCAACCGAGCCGAAGAGGCAGATCAATCGGTCGGGGGCGTAACAGCGCAGAGTCTCAAGCACCGCGCGCAGACTGACCCCGTTGTGGGCGTAGTCGATGAGGAAGATTGCATCAGGCAGAACCTCCACCGCTTCACAGCGTCCCTTAATGGCGATTGTCGCAAGAGATGCCGCGATGGCAGGCAGAGATAGCCCGAGTTCAAGACCGACGGCGGCGGCGCAGAGGGCATTGTGGACATTAAATTCGCCCGGCAAGGGAAGAGCAAAGACCGCTTCATCCTTGCCGTGTACGCAGACAAATTCGACCCCCAGGCGGCTTCCGCGGCGGAAGAGGGCGATGTCACGTGCAACAAGATCGGCCGAACCATCCACCGAAATCCCGACAATACGGTCAACACCCTGTACCATGTCGGGGGCCGCCGGATCATCCAGGTTGGCGATGACGCGCTCGGCACCGTAATCGGTGAAGAGTGCACGCTTGCAGGCGCGGTAATGGGCAAAGGTCGGATGCTCCGCCCCGCCGATATGGTCGGGGGAGAGGTTGGTAAAGATGCAGATCGGGAAGGTAAGCCCATAGGTGCGGCGCAGATAGAGGGCCTGTGAGGAGACCTCGATCGCCACATAGCGAATGCCTGCATCTGCCATTTTTCGCAGATAATACTGGAGATCACAGCTTTCGGGGGTTGTGTTGACCGTTGGGTAGAAGTGATTGCAGAAGTGAACGCCGTTTGAGCCAATGTAGCCGGTGGGGATACCGTTCTGCTCCAGCATATGGCGGATGAGCAGGGCGGTTGTCGTTTTTCCCTTCGTTCCGGTAATGCCGATCAGGGTCAGCTCACGCCCGGGATAGCGGTAGAAGGCCGCAGAGAGAAGGGCAAGTGCGGTGCGACTATCGGTGACGCGAAGGACAAGGGCGTCATCCGGAAGGCTAAGATCACGCTCGGCCACATAAATACGGCATCCCTGCATATAGGCCTTCGCCGCGAAGGTGTGCCCGTCGGTAACTGCACCCTTGATGCAGACGAAAAGGGAGTTTGCCCCCACCTTGCGGGAGTCGGGGGAGAGGACGTCGATTTCCTTTTGCAGGATGGCTTGCTCGATGGGGGGGCGTTCGCGGAGCAGATCGGGTGTGAGTGCCTCGAGAAGAGCCGAGAATCGGATCATTGCTCACCCTCCGTCAAATCAGCGCCAAAGCCAACGGGGCGTTTCCCGCAGGCGAGGATGGAGCGGTAGGCCAGCGCGTCAAGCGAATCGAAGTACGGAGACGTGAGCCCTTCGTCGCGCTTGAGCAGAGAAAGCTCGGTACAGCCGAGAACAAGCCGCTCACAGCCGGCATCAAGTAAATCAGCCGAGACTGCGCGGAATGCGTCCATATCGGCAGGGCGTCCCTGCTTGACCTCATCGTAAATGATTTTGTTGAGGATTGCCTGCCCCGCCGCGTCAGGAACAAGACATTCAAGCCCCGCCTGCTCACAGACATGACGGTATGCCCCCGAGGCGACGGTGCCTGCCGTGGCAAGCACACCGATTTTGCGAATTCCGCGCGAGGCAAGCGCGTATACCGTCTCCCGCAGAATATTGATCACGGGGACGGAGATCGCCTCTGCCAGCGCGTCGTAAAAATAGTGTGCGGTGTTGCAGGGGATGGCGATCAGATCCGCGCCTGCGGCAATCAAGGCCTCGGCATCGGCGATCATGCGGGGAAGGGGACTGTCGGGAGAGTTTCCGAGAATAAAGGCGGTTCGGTCGGGAGTCGTTGCTCCGCTTGAGAGGAGCAGATCAAGATGATCCTGATCACAGCGTGCATCGGTATGCCGCGTCAGCAGCTCATAAAAGTAGACCGAGGACATCGGGCCAAGCCCGCCGAGAATACCCAATTTTTTGTTTGCGGCAGACGTCTCGGCCACCTCCTTACTTACAGTATTTTTTGAATTTCGCATAGTGCCCGAGCAGGTGGCGGATGACCCAAACGGTGCGGCGGGGATTGCCGCAGAGGTCGGTCTTGCACCAAAGTGCGGAGGTCGATTTTCCGGCACGGCGGAGGGAGAGTGCCTTTTCTTTGGCGGGGGCGTCCTTGACGTAGCGTTTGACAACGCCGAAGGGAACGCAGTGCCAGAGGTGCTCGTTTTTGCAGTCAATATCCTTCAGGGGGGAATCGGTGAAATAATCTCGGATCAAGAGCTCTGCAATGTTGATGCCGGCAGACGTGATGTAGTGATTGCTTCGGCCCTGGCGGAGATTGATCTCAAAGGCGCGCAGAGAGCCGTCGCGTTCATCGTACTTAATGTCGAAGTTCGAAAATCCGCGATAGCCGAGTTCATCAAGCAGGGCGCGGAAACGGTCGGTGAGTGCACGGTTTTCCTCGGTCATAATCGCGCAGTGATTGCCCAGTCCCTTCGGGGTGTGCTCTTCAAGGAGAACGTGCCCAAGACAGGTCATCTTCACCTGTCCGTCCTTGTCCGAGTAGGCAGTGAGAACGTGCATTCGCGAGTCATCCCCGGGGATTTTGTCCTGTACAATCATTCTCTCGGGATAGCCGGCAGCATAAATTTCCTTGATAATTGCCTCAGCCTCCCCGGGTGTTTCGGCAACGTAAACCTTTTTCATTCCGTCAAAGGGGTGCTTCCAATAGTCGATACTGGAGGAAGGCTTAACGATAACGGGATAGGAAAACCCAAGTGTGTCGGGGGAGAGCATTTCCGGCGAAAAATCAGCCGTCAGCACCTTCGTTTTGGGATAGGGTATCCCGTATTCCTCACAGAGGGCGTAGAAATCGGCCTTGCTGACGAGGCGATCGCGCAGATCGGCATCGATGTACGGGACGATATAATACGGCTCCAGATCCGCCTTGCGGGAGATCAGAAGAGAGGCGTAATCGTCGGTACAGCCAAGCACAATCAGCGGTTCATCGGGATGCGCTTTTGCGAATTCCACCAGAACCTCAACCATAATGTCGGGATTATCCAGATTCGGGACAGACGTAAAGCGGAGAAAACGGGAATGCTGCGTCTGTCCGAGCGGATAGCGGCCGAATGCCTGAGAGACGGCACCGCAGGCCTCGTAAAAGGCGCGTGCAACGTTATAGCAGTTGAGATCTCCGCCGAGCAGGACAGGCAGAAGATGAATCTCGTTTAAGGTGTTGTTTTCTTTCATGACGGTAACCTTTGTTGTGTTAATTTTACGTATGCGGAATCGGATCGATGCCATTATTGAACCAAATCGTCGGTATCCATACGCCGGAAGTCAAGGAAGAAGCATTTGTACCAGACGAGGAAGGTGTAGATAACCCAGATCTTACGGCCGTTGTTTGCCTTGCCCGCATAGTGATCATCAAGCAAGCGGCAAATTGCCTCGACGTCGAAAAATTCGCCCACGTAATCGGCGGTAAATGCTTCGCGCACAAGGCCGTACCAGCGCTCCTCGCGCAGCCAGAAGCGCATGGGCACAGGGAAGCCCTTCTTCGGACGGGTCGCCCATTCATCGGGAAGCGTGCGGTTGGCCGCCTTGCGCAGCACGTATTTGGTGCCCTTTTCGTTGATCCGATGCCGTGTCGGGATGGTTTGTGCGAGTGCCATTACCTCACGGTCGAGGAAGGGGACGCGGAGCTCGAGCGAATGTGCCATGCTCATCTTGTCGGCCTTAAGCAGAATGTCGCCCGGCAGCCAGAGACAGAGGTCAAGATATTGCTTTTTGGTCAGCTCGTCCTTTCCCTTAACCTTTCGGTAAATGGGAGCGGCGATTTCGCGCGGAGCTTTTCCGCCGCGGCAATCCTCGCGGAGCACCGCACACGCCTCCTTTTCCGGGAAGACAAGTGCCTGTCCGATGAACCAATCCTCGGGACGGCCGGTTGATTTGATTAAGAAATCGTGTCCCTTGAAATAGGGGAGCTTTTTGGCAAGAGCACCTGCCGCGCGGCGAATGGGCGCGGGCAGCTTTTTGTATTTGCGCATGAGAGGGGACTCATCATACCACTCATATCCGGCGAAAATTTCGTCCGCGCCCTCACCCGAGAGGACAACGGTGACGTGTTCGCGTGCAAGCTTTGCCAAAAAGTAGAGGGGAACCGAGGAAAGGTTTGCCTGCGGCTCGTCCATGTGATACTGGATGGTCGGAAAGGCAGAGAAGCATTCTTCCGCGGTCAGCATTTTCTTGAAATTCTTGACACCGAGCCGATCGGAGAGCTCAGCCGCTTCATCGGTTTCGTTGAAGCGATCAACCGCAAACCCGACCGAGAAGGTGTCATCCGGCATCAGTACCGCCGTGATATAACTTGAATCTACGCCGCCGGAGAGGAACGACCCCACCGGCACGTCGCTGATGCGGTGTGCGGCAACCGATTCGTGGATACAGGCATCCAGCCGTTCCGCGTATTCATCAAGTGAACCTTCTTTGGCGGAGAAATCGATATCCCAATACCGTTCAATCTGCATCTCACCGCTCGGCGTCCAGGTGAAGCTGTGGGCAGGCGGGAGCTTGAAGACACCGCGGAAGAAGGTGTCGTTGCCTGAGGAATATTGGAAGGTCAGATAGGGACGGAGCGCATCCCGATTGACTTCAGGCGTAAAGCCGGGGTGCTCAAGAAAGCTTTTGATCTCCGAGCCGAAGAGCAGATTGCCGTCGGGCAGATGACCGTAATAGAAGGGCTTGATGCCGAAATGGTCCCGCGCGCCGAAAAGACGGTGATTCTGCTTGTCCCAGATCACGAAGGCGAACATACCGCGGAGCCGCCGTACAAGTCCGTCTCCGCCGAATTCCTCGTAGCCGTGGATGAGCACCTCGGTATCGGTTTTGGTTCGGAAGGTGTGCCCGGTGGCCAGGAGCTCTTCGCGAAGTGTCATGAAATTGTAGATTTCGCCGTTGAACACGAGAATGAGAGAGCCGTCCTCGTTGGTCATCGGCTGGCATCCCTCGGGCGAGAGGTCGATAATGCTCAGCCGTCTGAAGCCGAGCGCGATATCCTCGTCGAAATATACGTCCCCCATATCGGGACCGCGATGCACGATGCGTGCCATCATATGATTCATGATCTGCTGTCTGCGGTCAATCAAGCCGCTGAAACCGACAAATCCGCACATAATTTCCGTTTTGCTCCGTTCCGCCGTATGGCATATGTATTCAATATCGTATTATATCATAGATTGCGCAAAAAATAAAGAGGGAAGGCGTTTTTTTTTCAAAACTGCCCTAAAATCGGCTCTTACCCGCCGAAATCGGGCGAGACGGTTCTTGCCAAGCGGAGGAAAATGTGGTATCATTATCTCATCACAGAAGAAAGGCGGTAATTTTATGAATTATACCCCTCCGTATGCGGATAAAACGAAACGTCCGCTAAAGAAGATCGATCCAAATAAGCTCGGAAAGCTTTTCTTTGCCGTGCTTGCTTTTATCATCGTTCTGGCAATTGCCGGCGGATGCTGGTATACGGTCGATGACAAGCAAGAGGCGGTCGTCACCACCTTTGGGCGGGTAACGAACGTGACCGGCGCGGGCATGCACTTCAAGATCCCGCTCATTCAGCAGGTACATAAGGTAGACGTCAACGTCTTCCAGAAAATCTATCTTGGCTACCGTCCGGACAGCGGACAATTCATTGAATCCGAGTCCAAAATGATCACGGGAGACTTCAACATTGTTAATGTGGATTTCTTTGTTGAGTATAAGATTTCCGATCCCGAGAAGTATCTCTTTGCTTCCGCATCCCCGGACGAAATTCTGACCAATCTTGTACAGAGCCAGATCCGTAATGTGATCGGCTCGACCGAGGTGGATAAGGTGCTGACGACGGGAAAGAGCGAGATCCAGAGCCGTGTCAAGGAGCTTGTGACGGCGGAGCTTGAGCAGTATGATATCGGTCTGATGCTGACCGACGTCAAGATTCAGGACAGTGAACCGCCGAATGCGTCGGTCATTGAAGCCTTCAAGGAGGTTGAGACGGCGCGTCAGCTTGCCGAAACCCTCATCAACCAGGCAAAAGCATACCAGAATTCCGAGCTGCCTGCTGCACGTGCCGAGGCCGATAAGTTGATTCAGAACGCAGAAAACGTCAAGCCCAACCGCATCAACGAGGCAACTAAACAGATTGCCATGTTTGAGGCGATGTATGCCGAATATGCCCTCAATCCCGAAATTACCCGCACCCGTATGTATTACGAAATGATCTCCGAGGTCCTGCCCGGCGTCAAGCTTTACGTTGACGCGGCAGACGGAAGTACGCAGAAGCTGCTTCCCCTTGAGAGCTTTGTCAGAGAGGAGGATTCGCAGAAATGAAAAAGAAGATCACCGTAAAAGTGCTGCTTCTGCTTGCGGCCATCCTTGCCCTTGTCTGCCTTTTCGGCTCGATGTATTCGGTTGCCGAAAACGAATATGCCTGCGTGGTCAGATTGTCTAAAATCGTCGATACCATCGATACCGCAGGACTGCATTTCAAGATCCCCTTTATCGACACCATCCGTGTCTTCCCGCGTGACGTTCAGTTGTACGATATTAATCCCTCCGAGGTGCTGACGTCGGATAAGAAGAATATGACGGTTGACAGCTATATCATCTGGGAGATCAGCGATCCTCTCACCTTCTTCAAATCGGTCGGTACGCTGGCCGAGGCAGAGGGACGCCTTGACGCCGCAACCTATACGGCGCTCAAAAATGCCATGAGTACCCTTCCGCAGACCGCGATTATCAATCAGGAGGACGGTGACGAGCGCAACAAGATCTATGATGCCATTACGGCGAGCGTAGCCGAGAGCACTGCACAGTACGGTATTCACGTCGTCGACGTCAAGATCAAACGCCTTGATCTGCCCGCGGATAATGAACAGGCAGTCTACTCGCGTATGATTTCGGAGCGCAACCAGATCGCCGAAAAGTATAAGGCCGACGGAGAGTATGAGGCGTCGATCATCACAAACGACGTCGATAAGCAGGTCAATATCATTATCTCGGATGCACAGGCCGAAGCCGCGAAGCTTGAGGCTGAGGGTGAGGCGGAATATATGCGTATGCTCGCCGAGGCATTCAATACCGACGATAAACGCGGCTTCTACGGTTTTACGCTGGCGCTTGACGCCTTGCGTGCATCCCTTACCGGCGATGACAAAACGGTCGTCCTCGGCGCGGATGCAGAGCTGGTCAAAATGCTCATTGATCCGCAGAACTGATTTTCCATCATGAAACGAGAGACAATCTATCGCATCTTCTCCCATCTGCCCGAGCTCGAAACCGAGCGTCTGCTTCTGCGGCGGATGCGTGTGGATGATGCCGACGATATGTTCGCGTATGCCCGTCGGCGGGACGTGACCAAGTATCTGACATGGAATCCGCACCCCGACCGCGCCTATACCGCGGAATATCTGCAGTATCTCGCGTCGCGCTATCGCGTGGGAGATTTCTACGATTGGGGCGTGACTCTGCGGGAGAACGGCCGCATGATCGGCACCTGCGGGTTTACCTCCTTCGACTTTGGACATAACAGCGCACAGGTTGGCTACGTGCTCAATCCGGATTATTGGGGGGAGGGGATCGCGCCCGAAGCCCTTCGCGCGGTCATCCGCTTCGGTTTCCGCGAGCTTGGGCTCCATCGAATCGAGGCCTGCTATATCGAAGGAAACGATCGCTCCCGCCGTGTCATGGAAAAGGTTGGCATGACCTACGAAGGCACACGCCGCGGCGCGATGCGCATCAAAGGCGAATACCGCAACATCGGCACCTGCGCGGTGCTGAGGGAGGATTTATAAGTCATGTGGGGGAAGGACGCCTTTTGTAAAAGGCATCCTTCCCCCACCCCCCCCCCCCCC
>JAZNCR010000224.1:0-22758 GCA_045587605.1 Eubacteriales bacterium | reverse complement strand
CTCCCTCTCCTCCTTTCAGCCCGTTCCCTACATGAACATCTATGCGGCGACAAAGGCCTTTGTCCTCAGCTATTCCCGCGGACTCAATGCCGAGCTCAAGCCGCGCGGCATCCGCGTGATGGCGGTCTGCCCCGGCTGGGTTAAGACCGATTTCTTTGACCGCGCGGAAACCGGAAAGGAAAAGGTCATTACCTATTTCAATCGCTTCTATGAAGCAGCCGAGGTTGTCACCCGAGCGCTCCGTGACATGAAGCGCGGGCGCGATCTCTCAATCTGCGGCGCACCCGTCCGCCGTCAGGTTGCGCTGGTAAAGCTTCTCCCGCACAAGCTGATTATGGCGATCTGGATGCGACAGCAGAAGCTGCCGAAATAACCCTTCGCACAAAGGAAAGAAAACGATGAAAACGCTGATTTTGAACGGCTCGCCGAGACCCCGAGGAGATACGTCGGTCATGATCCGCACGCTGACGGCGGCACTTCCGGGTGAGGTTAAGATCGTGGATGCATATCGCATTGATATCCGCCCCTGCACCGACTGTCGCTACTGCCTCCGCGCACAGGGCTGCGCGATCACGGACGGGATGGAGGCTCTGCTTGCCGATATTGCCGACGCTGACTGCATCGTGATTGCATCCCCTGTCTATTTTTCTTCGCTGACAGGACCGCTTCTCTCCTTGATGAGCCGTCTGCAGATCGTCTATACCGCAAAAGCACATCACGGCATTGATCTCATCCAAAAGCCAAAGCGGGGTGTGCTTCTTCTCGCGGCAGGCGGAAGCGGCTCCCCTGAGCCGGCAAAGAAAACGGGAGAGCTGCTCTTGCGTGTGATGAAGGCCGACCCCATTGCTACCGTCTGTTCCCCCAAAACCGATCTTCTTCCGGCAGAGAAAGATGAGAAAACCCTCTCTGCCCTGCGTCTCGTCGCCGGCACACTTGCGGAACGTGTACAATAAAACGAGAAATATACAGAAAATGACGAAAAAGGCTTTTCTTTTCGTCATTTTTGTGTTATACTGATATGGTAGTGCATTTTTGAATCAAGATAACGATATAGAAACGGATAAAGATATCATGAATTACGTTGTACTGGACATGGAGTGGAATCAGCCCTATGCCCCAAAGTGCGTGGACCGCGCACCCTTCCCGCTGATCGGTGAAATTATACAGATCGGTGCCGTCATGCTGAGTATGAATAAAAACGGGCGCATGGAAATCATTGACGAGTTCAAGGAGACCATTGCACCGACTTATTATACCAAACTGCATTCCGGGGTCAAGAAGGTAACGGGTCTGACCCAAAGCGATATTTCGAACGGTCGCCCCTTCCCCGAGGCAATTTTTGATTTCCGCATCTGGTGCGGCTCTCCCTGCGTGCTCCTGACCTGGGGACGCGACGATATTCCGATGCTGATCGACAATCTCTTCGTACACAACATTGATGCCGGCTGGATCACCGACTGCTATGATCTCCAGCCCATCTTCAACAAGCAGACCGACGGGCAGAAGCAGCAGCGCGCACTCTCCAGTGCACTTGAGCATTTTAACATCTCACTGGATGAGGATATGCCCGCACATGACGCGCTCAATGATGCGTACTACACCGCACAGGTTTGTATGCGTCTTGATTTAGCGCGCGGAATTGCCGAATACGGCAGCGAGGGGAAATTTGATCTGGGCGGACATTTCACGCACGTCTGCCACAACCTTTACACCGGCTTTGAGAGCCGTCAGGCAGCCCTGGCTGACCGCAAGATCGCCGTCGTCACCTGTCCCGTCTGCGGCAAAAAAATGCCCTATCCGATGTGGGTCAAGCAGAGCGGAAGTAAGAAGATCGCGCTCTGCCATTGTGAAGACCATGGCGATTACATGGCGCGCGTGCAGTTCTTTAAGGGGCCGGGCGGTGTGCTGAAGGTCTGCAAGACCCTCTATCGCGCGACCGAGGATGTTTTGGCCTATTATACCGATAAATATGAGCAATTCATCAGCCGTGATCCTTCGCTCCGCTGTGAGGGCGAGGACGGAGAAAAGCCGCGCCGCCGTCGCCGCCGCCATCGCGGAGGCCGCCGTAAGAAGGCCGCAGAGGCTGAGACGGTTATAAGTGAATAAAAACAATGTGGGGAGGGTGCCTTTTGAAAAAGGCACCCTCCCCATGCCCCTCCCGCGAAAACTTCCATGCAGGAGAATTATTGAGGAACGGTTTGGGCAACTGCGGTTTCGCAGGTGCCGAGGGGTGGCTTGGTCTCGGGGATCGGCGTGGGAGCGAAGCTGATTTCGGCTAAATTGATCAGCGTATGGTTTTGGTCAGGCGTAAGATAGTAGTAGTGGTAGCCTTCGATGCGATAGAAGAGGGCGCAGTCCTCTCCTCCTGCGGGATTATATTCAAACTGCAGGACAGCACCGTTTTTGAGTTTGATGGTTATATCACGGACAACCTGTACCGTTTTGACATAATCGGGAAGCCCAACGGTTGGAACGGGGCGTTCTGCGTGGTGATTGAGCGGAGTAAGGACTGTGAGGATATTCCAGATTTTCCCGAGATTTTCCGCATCACGCAGTGTGACGGTTTTGACTTTAACCGATCTGCCGACTTCCGTATTGTCGATATTGCTCTTTTCAAACCTGACAAATGCGATATCGTCGGCGCTGTTCACACAATAGATTGTCTCAAGAACCTCCGATAGGGTGTATGGTGAGGTATCGATCCGCGCCCATTCCTCCGGGGTCATCAGTGAAGCGTAGAACCAATCGTCTGTGTCCTCCGCATCATACGACCAGCCCTCGGCCAGGGCGCTGTATTGATGGAAGCGACCGAGCTGAAAGGAATCCCCTTCGCTGAAGATCAGCTCCGCATAATCGTCTCTGCCCTGCAGCTTCCAGACGTCATGCGCCCGATCCTGCCATGCGACCTGTCCCACATATTCTCCGCGGCGGGCGCCAAGCATCAACCGCTCTCCCTTGCCAAGCTCGCCGTCAAAAGCGTACATCATCAGCCGATCCTCAAGGACAAAAGGGCAAAGGCGCAGTACCTGCTCATGCGTATGGGACAGGAAATACCAGTCATACACCCGATAGCCAACCGTCAGCAAGAGCACAAGGCAGGCCGCAAATACGCCGATGCGGCGCGCCGCACGGCTCATCCGTTTGGCAGATCCGGCACGACGCAGGTTTTCCTCGCCCGCATCGGCAATCCATTCCTCCCGCACCTCGCCGATGGCCAAAAACAACCGCTCCTTCGTCATACCTCGATTCCCTCCTTTTCCAGTTCATGGCGCAATGCCTCCCGCATCCGATGGAGGCGTACTTTTACCGCCCCCTCGCCCAGACCAAATCGCCGCGCAAGTGTGCGGATCGAATCACAATACCAATAGCGGCGCAAAACCAGGCGGCGGTTCTCGTCGGATAGACCGGCAAGAAAGCAGTCGAGGATAGCGCTGATCTCCCCCCTGGATTCTTCGGCGGGCAGACATTCGCACAGCTCATCGAGGAGAGGAAGGACTTCCCCGCCCCGTTTTCCGGCCTGTTTCTTCTCGGCGGCATTGAGGGAAAGATTGCGTACAATCCGCCCGAGATAAGCGGACAGGGACTTTGGCTTGGCCGGCGGGATAGCGTTCCAGAGCTTCAAATATGCCCCCGAAACACATTCCTCCGCATCCTCACGGTTCCCGAGGATGCCTTCGGCAATTGCCTGACAAAGCCGACCGTAGCACGATGCAGTCAGCTCAATCGCACGCTCGTCCCGCGCCTCGTACATGGCAACAATCATTTCATCCTGCACACATTCTCCCTCCCTTCAACAATCAGAACCGAAAAAACAGAAAAAGGTTACAATTTAATTATACAATGATTGCCGCACCGCGTCAAGAGAGGTCAAAAAGAGAAATTTATCATATCCTCTTGCAGTCGACGCAGAAAATATGATATACTTATTGTAAGTCAACGTGTGAATTTTTCGGAGGATTTTATGTTTAATTTCTTTAAAAAAAGAATAAAACCCAAAAACGAAAACAGCCGCCGTTTCAAAGAGGACATGGCAACACATCTCGCAGGACGTCACATCAAATACTGCACCGAGCGGCGGGACAATGTAGATGAAATTGTCGGCCGTGACGGCTGTCTGAGCTTGCGTAACGGTGAATTTATTGTGTTCTCGTCGGGAGATATTGTTCTGCGCACCAAAGTGGAGGAAATGCGCGCCTCCGAGCTGCTCTCACTTGAGGGGGTTATCATCACCGCCCCCGACTATGCGCACGGCGGCGAGGAGCGCACGATCATTGCGTATTATACCTATTACCGCAAATGATAACCAAATAAAAGGAAGAGGAAGCCTCGTGCGAGGCTTCCTCTTCCTTTTATTTTACTCCGCTTCCTTTGCGGCTTCGGCGATGATCTTCTGTGCAACGTTGGCGGGAACCTCTTCATAACGAACGAAGTCGAATGCGAAGCTTCCGCGGCCCTGCGTGGATGCACGGAGCGCGATGGTATAGTCCAGCATCTCTGCCTTCGGCACTTCGGCCTCAACCACCGTATAGCCCTTTCTCGTTGCCGACGGATTCATACCCAGAACACGACCGCGGCGCTTGTTAAGGTCACCCATAACGTCACCCACCATCGACTCGGGAACGGTGACAAAGAGGGCACCGACCGGCTCAAGAATAACCGGCTTGGCCTGCTTGAGGCACTCCTTGAAGGCAAGAGAAGCAGCCATCTTGAAGGACATTTCGGAGGAGTCAACATCGTGGTAAGAGCCGTCATAAAGGTCTGCGGCAAGACGAACGACGGGATAGCCTGCAACGCCCTTCTGCATTGCTTCGATCAGTCCCTTTTCGACTGCAGGATGGAAGTTCTTCGGTACAGAGCCGCCGACCGTGGATTCGGTAAAGGTCAGACCGTCTTCTTCACCCGGCTTGAAGGTGATCTTGACGTGACCGTACTGACCGTGTCCGCCCGACTGCTTCTTATGCTTACCTTCAACCTGCACCGTCTTGGTGATGGTTTCACGGTATGCGATCTTCGGCGTAACCAGCTTGACCGAGACGTTGGAACGAGCCTTCAGCTTGGCAACGGTAACGTCAAGATGAATATCACCCATACCGGAGAGAAGCAGCTGCTTGGTCTCGGCGTTGTTTTCGAACCTAAGGGTAAGGTCCTCCTCAAGCAGACGTGCGATACCGCCCGAAATCTTGTCCTCATCGCCCTTTGCGGTCGGCACGATGGCCATCTGCATATTGGGGCGCGGGAATACGACGGGTGCGTATGCGATCGGACGGTCTGCCGTCAGTGTATCGTTGGTATTGGTGTTGGAAAGCTTGGCGACCATACCGATATCGCCGCAGTTGAGCACGTCGACCTCGGTCTGCTTCTTACCCTTCATGACGTAGATATGCGCAAACTTCTCATGCTGACCGGTGGTGACGTTCTTGAGCACGGCATCACGCTTCAGCTCGCCCTGCATGACCTTGAAGAAGGACATCTTACCGACGAACGGGTCGGCGATGGTCTTGAAGACAAAGATAGAGGGCAGACCGTCGGTTTCGATCGGCAGCTCTTCTACGCCGTCACCGACAACGATCTTTTCACTGCCCTTTGCGGTATGACGCGGGAAGGACTCCTCGATGATATCAAGCAGGTTGCCGACGCCCCACAGCTTGGTTGCCGCACCGCAGATAACCGGAACGATCTCGCCGTGCAGAATACCCTCGTGGATCGCCAGAACAGCCTCTTCACGGGTGATTTCCTCACCGCCGAAGAACTTATCCATCAGTGCGTCGTCGGTCGAAGCGATGGCCTCAAAGAGAACCTCGCGATACTTCTCGGCTTCGGGAATGAAGGCCTCGGGAATCTCAGCAGAGCCGTAACCGCCCTTGGAGTTATAGGTATAGCTCTTCATATCGATCAGGTCAAGGAAGGCCGTAACCTTATCACCGTCGATCATCGGGATAACGAGCGGGCAAACAGAGACGCCGAAGCGCTCATGCAGCTGATCGAATACCTTGCGGAAGCGGGCTTCGGGATCATCAAACTTGTTGATGAAGAAAGCCTTCGGAATACCTGCATCGGTCGCATAGTCCCATGCAAGCTCGGTTCCGACCTCGATACCTGCCTTACCGTCAATGACGATAACCGCACTGTCCGCAACGCGCAGACCCTGTGCAACCTCACCGACAAAGCCGAGGTAACCGGGCGTGTCGATCACATTGATCTTGATGTCCTTCCACTGAACGGGAGCAATTGCCGTCTGCAGGGACAGACCGCGCTTGATTTCTTCTGCATCATAATCGCACACCGTGTTGCCGTCTGGCGTCTTGCCGAGACGATCGGTTCCGTCGCTGATATAGAGCATAGCCTCCGCCAGCGAGGTCTTACCGCTGCTTCCGTGACCGAGAAGCGCAACGTTACGAAGCTTTTTCGTTTCCTGTTTTCCCATGATGTGCGTACCATCCTGCGGTTGAAGCCGCAGAATTTCCTTTCCTGTAGAATAAATATGATAAATGTAGGCAGCGTTTCATTTGTTCTGTACAAAATCACGATATACCGTTTTCCATTATACCGCAATTCGGATCGAATTGCAAGAGAACTTCCCTACTTTTTTTCATGGCGCACGGAGAAATATTTTCTCTTTTTTTGTTTATTTTGCACAGTTTTCGTGCAACAAAGCAAAATAATCGTCCAAAAAGAATAGAAAAAGTCAAGCGAAGTCCATCACGCTCGCCCCGCTCTGCGGCACGCGCTTCCGAATTGCGCGCATCGATGAAAACGCACAAAGCACTTGACTTCCTTACGGTTGTATATTATAATTTTAGAAATAAAAACGCGAGGAGGAAGAATGCTTTATGCTCCGCTTTACCCGATTGGCACTCTGCCTTTTGCTTTTGCCCTTACTTCTGCTCTCCGCCTCCTGCTCCGCCGCAGATCTCTCTGATGAATCAAATACACCGCAAGACATCCCCTCACCTTCCGCCGAACCGGATTCCCTGCTTCTCTCGGATGATCGAGGCTGCAGAATTGTGTATGCCGACGAAGCAAAATCAGCCGCACTTACGCTTTACCGCAGTTTCGTTTTGCTTGATCCCCGTACGCTCGAATATGAGGGTTACTACGAAATCACGGAGGATGAGCTGCCCGAGGACGGAAAAACCGAAATCCTGGTCGGGCTTACCGATCGGGCACAATCGTCGGTCGGCTACGGAACGATTTCCTCTTACCTGGATTATTCGCTCTCGGTGATTGACGGAAAAATCGTTATTTGTGCCTACAGCCCCTCTTCTCTTGATCTTGCAGTTGAGGCCTGCATTTCCCGACTCAGTTATACTGAAGACGGCAAGCTTGTCTACCACGCTCCGAACGAGCCGGTGCTCTACCGACACACCGACTATGCCTATACCGATTTTTTTGTCGGCGAAAAATCTCTTTTTGACTTCGTTTGCGTACTGCCCGCAAAGGCAAGCAATGCCGAACGGCAATATGCGGTACAGTTCAAGAATTGGCTCGGACGCATGACCGGCAAGATCCTTACCGTCACCGACGACACCCTTGACGAACATAAAAATGAAATTCTCATCGGTGCAACCAACCGCCCCGAAAGTGCCCCTCTCATCGCAGCGCTTGAACCCGGAGAATACAAAATTCAAACGGAGAATAAGAACGGAGGAACGAAAATCCTGATGGCTTACTCGATCCCTCCCGCACTCGAAACGATGCTGGCCGACGTGGAAGCACACGTTGAAGGCAAGTCTGCTTTCCCGGAAACACTTTCGGGAAAATTCAAGGATGGTGCTTTTATCGTCTCCTCCATCTCCGGACTGCGCGACCCGTTCGTTCTGCCGGAGGACGGTGTATACTACGTTTACGGGACCGGCTGGTCCTGCTATAAGAACACGAGCGGTAAGCTTGACGGTGAATGGGAAAAGCTTGATCGCGTCGTGCATACCCCGCCGAACGCATCGGGCGATTACTGGGCACCCGAGGTATACAAATACAACGGTGAATTTTATATGTTCACCACCTACCGTTCCTCCCTGACCGAGAATCGCGGCTGTGCGGTCTTCAAATCCGCTTCTCCCGAGGGGCCGTTCGTTCAAATCTCGGATGGGCACGTGACCCCTGCCGACTGGGACGCCATTGACGGCACACTCTACGTCGACGAGGATGGACAGCCGTGGATGATCTTCGTCCACGAATGGACGAGCACCGACGACAATATCGGCCGCATGGCGGCGGCAAAACTGTCAGATGATCTGACGCACTTTATTTCCGCGCCGATCGAGCTTTTCCGTGCTGATGATCCCGCGTGGGCAAACGATCATGTGACCGACGGCTGCTTTATGTACCGTTGCCAAAGCGGTGAGCTGCTCATGCTCTGGTCGACCTTCAACCGCGGCGGTTATATCGTTGCCGTTGCACGATCGGACAACGGACAGATCGACGGCAGCTGGTCGCACGACCAAGAATTCCTCTATTCAAGAGCGAAGGGGGACAATCACGACGGCGGTCACGGCATGATCTTCACCTCACTCTGCGGGCAAACCTATCTCGCGATTCACTCTCCGAACAGTGCGTCTCCCAAGCGTGAAGAAACCCCGCTTTTTATTGCAATCCGCGAGGAAAACGGCACGCTTGTCTGGGATAAGAATTGAAGATCGATTGCATTTTTCCTTTATCCTTTCGTTTTTTTCAGGACAGAGAAGTAATCCGAAATTTCAGGCAAAAAAATACAAATTTTAGCAGACTTTTTTTCAAAAAAGACTTGCTATTTTGCTCGATCTGTGCTATAATATACAATCGATAAACAGATTCGGCGGCGCAACCTCTCAGGCGCAGTCGTCTCGCAACCATTATTCGAATAAAGGGAGGTGAACAAGTTGCCGAATATCAAATCCGCAAAGAAGCGCGTCAAGGTTATTGAAGCCAAGACTCTCCAGAATAAGATCGCTCGTACTCAGCTCCGCACCTCGATGAAGAAGTTCGAGGCTGCTGTCACCGCAGGTGACAAGGCTGCTGCCGCTCTCGCATACGTTGCAGCTGTTAAGAAGCTGGATAAGGCTGCTGCTCGTGGTCTCGTTCATAAGAACGCCGCTGCGCACAAAAAGAGCCAGTACGCAAAGATGCTCAACAAGCTCGCTTGAGTATAACTGAACAACAAAAAACGGTGCAGCCCGTCGGCTGTACCGTTTTTTTATTCATTTGAGCTCTGCCAGATATGCACGGTGGTCGGAAATGTATGTTTCTGCCACCTTTGCAGAGCAAATCTCAAAATCGTGCGACGCAAAAATATAATCGATCTTAATCTCGGGAGCATCGGACGGGAAGGTCATACCCTGCCCCGCGAGCTTGATCGCGGTATCGGTCAGTCGCTCCGCAATGGGCGTCAGCAGCTCGCAATCGGGCGGCATATTGAAGTCCCCGAGGAGGATTCTTCTGCCCTCTGCCGCGTCCAGCGCCCCACACACGCGGACAACGGCGGCAAGGCGCTCGTCGGGATTAAGCCCCATATGGCAGACGAGGACGGTTATCCTTTCCTCCCCCGTATCGAGCACCGCACGCAAAAGACACCTGTCCTCATAATGTCGGGCATAGATCCGCGACGGCTGATCGGGCGAGGGGATCGGCAAAACCTCGTGCGCGGCAATCGTGTACCGCGTCAGCAGGGCGTTGCCGTAGAGTCCGTTGCCATCCAGCTTGATGGCAGGCGCAAAGACGTAATTCATTCCGGTAAGTGAGGCCAATATCTTCGCCTGCGATGCGAACCCTGCGTTAATCTCCTCGGGCTCTGCCGCGCCGTCGGACAATCCGCGCACCTCGCAGAGGCCGACGACGTCGGGAGATTCTTCCTTGATATATTCGGCAAAGCGGCGCAGGTTGATCTTTCGTTCGGGATCATCAAAGATCGCGCCGTGCTGAATATTAAAGCACATAATCTTCATATCGTCACCTATATCCAATCAAAACAAGGTCAGCTGGTTGGTCTCGCTGAGACCGTCCAGCACGCCGTTATTGCGGAGGATTTCCATGACGCTCTTGGTCAGCTTTGCACGGGTGCGCAGCTCCTCAACCGAGTAGATGGTATCCTCGTCACGCGCATGGATAATCGCAGCGGCGGCATTCTCGCCGACACCGTTCAGTGCCGCGAAGGGCATACGGATGGCGTCCCCCTCGGGCAGGAAGGCTTTGGCGTCCGATCTGGTCAGGCTGACCGGCAGGAAGCGGACACCGCGCGACATGGCTTCCATGATCAGCTGAAGCGCAGACACCATGCCGAGCTCCTTTGCCGTCGCTTCCTTTCGCTTCGCCTCAATATCGGCGATCGCACGCTTGACCGCGGCCTTGCCGCCCGAGACGATCTCGGCGTCAAAGCCGTCGGGTGCGGCGGTGAAATAAGCGGCGTAGAAATGCATCGGATAATGCACCTTATACCAGGCAAACTGAATGGCCTGACGGACGTATGCGGCGGCGTGTGCCTTCGGGAACATATACTTGATCTTCTTACAGGAATCAAGATACCATTCGGGAACGCCTGCGGCGCGCATTGCCGTCTCAAACTCGGGCGTCAGTCCCTTGCCCTTACGGACAGCCTCCATAATTTTGAAGGAGAGGCTCTTCTCGACGCCGTAGTTGATCAGCGCGAGCATGATTGAGTCTCGTGTACCGATAACGTTAGAAATGGTACAGGTGCCTTCCTTGATGAGGTCCTGCGCGTTGCCAAGCCAAACGTCGGTGCCGTGGGACAAGCCGGAAATCTGAAGCAGATCCGAGAAGTTATGCGGCTTTGCGTCGATGAGCATCTGCTGTACGAATCGGGTACCAAACTCGGGCAGTCCCCATGTACCGAGCTGACAGCCGCCGATGTCGTCGGGGGTGATGCCGAGCGATTTGGTAGAAAGGAAGAGCTCATAGATCTCGGGGTCGTTGAGCTGTACGTCGGTCACGGGAATGCCCGTATACCGCTCAAGGATCTTGAGCTTGGTCGGCATATCGTGTCCGAGCTCGTCAAGCTTGAGGATGGTATCGTGGAGATAAGAGAAGGCGAAATGGGTGGTGACGATATCGGAATTCGGGTCGTCGGCAGGATGCTGGACAGGGGTGAAATCGTACACCTCGTATTCGCGGGGAACGACGATGATGCCGCCCGGATGCTGGCCTGTCGTCCGCTTGACGCCAACGCAGTTTTCGACCAGACGGTTCATCTCAGCCTTATTCATCCAGATGCCCTTTGATTCAAGATATTTCGCCACGAAGCCGTAGGCTGTCTTAGATGCAAGCGTACCGAGGGTGCCCGCGCGGAAGACGTTCTCAGCACCGAAAAGCTCCTCTGTGTACTTATGTACCTTACCCTGCACGTCACCCGAGAAGTTAAGGTCAATATCGGGGGATTTATCGCCGTAGAAGCCGAGGAAGGTCTCGAAGGGGATATCGTGTCCCTCCTGGCAGAGCTTGGCACCGCAGTGCGGACAGGTACGGTCGGGCAGGTCATAGCCCGAGCCGACCGATTTGACAAGTGCTGTCAGCTCGCTCTCCCGTCCTGCCTCAATTTCGGTGAAGGTATTGAATCGGCAGGCGGGGCAGTAATAGTGCGGAGGAAGCGGATTGACCTCGGAGATGCCCGACATGGTTGCAACGAAGGATGAGCCGACCGATCCGCGCGATCCGACCATATAGCCGAGGCTTTCGCTGTAGGCAACCAGCTTGACGGCGATCATATAGAGCACCGCAAAGCCGTGCTTGATGATCGAGGTCAGCTCTCGGTCGAGACGGTCGCTGACGAGGGTCGGCAGATCGTCGCCGTACATCGAGCGGGCGCGGCGCCAGCAGCTCTCCTGCAGCTCCTCCTCGGCACCTTCCATTTTGGGGGTAAAGTTCCCTTCCGGAATGGGGCGCACCGTCTCAATCATATCGTTGATGAGATTGGGATTGGTCACGACGACCTCATACGCCTTCTCCTCGCCAAGATAGGCAAACTCGCTGAGCATCTCCTCGGTGGTACGGACGTAAAGTCCAACGTCCTTATCGGCATCCGAGAACTTCATGCCCGCAAGCAGGATCTTGCGGTAAATCTCATCCTCGGGATTGAGGAAGTGCGCGTCGCAGGTCGCAACGACAGGCTTGCCCATCTTCTCGCCGAGTGCCACGATGCGGCGGTTGAGATTGCGCAGTCCCTCCTCATCGGCAACCGTTCCGTTGGCAATGAGGAAGCGGTTATTGCAGATCGGCTGAATTTCGAGATAATCGTAAAATTCGGCAATCTGCTCAAGCTCAGACTGCGGACGGTTCTCGAGGATAGCGGTGAACAGCTCACCCGCCTCGCAGGCCGAGCCGATCAAAAGTCCCTCACGCATCTCGCTGAGCAGAGATTTGGGCAGGCGCGGGGTGCGGCGGAAATACTGGAGGTAGCCCGCCGAGATCAGTTTATAAAGATTCTTCAGGCCGGTCGAATTGCGGACGAGCAGAATCTGGTGAAAGGTTTTCAGCTTAAGCGGGTCTGCGTGCTCGCTCATATCGGTGATCATATCCGAGAAAGACTGCACGCCCTCGGTCTTCATCTTCTCGGTCATGCAGAAGAAGATGCGGGCAAGCATCTCGGCATCGTCGCAGGCGCGGTGGTGATCGAAATCCCCTAGACCGTAATACTCGGCCAGCACGTCAAGCTTATGCCGCTTGAGATCGGGATTGAGGTGACGGGAAAGCGCGACGGTAACAAGATAGTCGTTTGAGAAGGGCAGACCGCAGGCCTCGGCGGCGGCACGAACAAAGCTGATGTCAAAATTCGCATTGTGTGCGATCAGCAGTCTGTCGCCGATGAATTCGAGGAACCTCGGCAGGACCTCCTCAATCGGCGGGCAGTCGGCCACCATTTCATCGGTAATGCCGGTCAGCTCCACAATATTCTGTGGGATAGGGCATCCGGGATTGACCAGCGCGTTGAAGCGGTCAAGTACTTCCCCATCCCGCACGAGTACGGCACCGATCTCGGTGATCCTGCAGTTCATGGGGGAAAGACCGGTCGTCTCAAGGTCAAAGACGATCAGCTCCTCGTCAAAGCTCCGCTCGGCGTTTCCCCAAAGGGCGCGTGCGGTATCGTCAACGAAATACGCCTCAATGCCGTAGATGACCTTCATGCCGCACTTCTCAGCGGCGATCATCGCCTCGGGAAAGGCCTGTACGTTGCCGTGGTCGGTGATCGCGACGGCGGGGTGTCCCCATGCCTTTGCTTGTTTAACGGCGACGTCAGGCGGAATAACGGCGTCCATGGCTGACATATTGGTATGCAGATGCAGCTCGACGCGCTTCACGGGCGCATCATCGGTACGCACCTTCTTGGCAATGACCGCAATATCGCTGTAATAGAGGGAAAGATCATCGTCGTTGCGGTCGGGCTTGGTATAGCCGTGTACAGCGAGTACCGTACCGTTTTTGACGGCAGACGAAAGTGCCCCCGCTTCATCAAGCTCAAGCGAGAAGCGGCGCACCATAATGGAGGACGCACCGTCAGTCAGCCCGAAGCTGATATTGAATTTTCCGCCGCCGCGTGTCTCCTCCTTAGTAAATCCAAACACCTCACCCAGCACCACAAGATTGCGGGCGGGACGGTCAATGGAGGCAATGGGAGTGGGCGTCTGCAGGGAGAATTCGCTTCCGATAACGAAATTGGGCGCAGAAAGGTCAAAGGTGCGATAACCGATGGTCAGCAAATCTCCATCTCGGTTGGGGGGCGGTGCATCAAGCAGGCTGGCAACCTTTTGCAGATTGAGGCTTGGCTTCTCGGGCTCAGGCGCAGGAGGGGGCGCAGATTTTGTGACGTGGTAGGCACGCTCGGCCTCTGCAATCGAGCGGTCAATCGCCGCAAAGCGATCGTCGGGACGGCGTGCCGTATCAAATTGCTCGTCCTGTGTGATGCGCACGTTGATCTCGCGCGCAAACTCACTGCGGATGATGCCCGCAATCACATCGGGGGTTCGCGCATCGTAAAGCAGGCGAAGTCCTCCCTCGGCGAGCGGGATGGAAATATTCAGTGCATTATCCTCCAGCGTATGCGTATAGCGGGAGAAAAAACCGCGTGCCACAATACCGACCCGCTCGGTTTCGAGAAGGATCTGCGGCAGATAGGCTTCGCTGAAGGATTCGGCGGGGTAATGCGGGAGAATACGCACCGAGCGCAGTTCATACGCGGCGGCAATCCCCGCCTCGATCGAATATAATAGGGACTTGTCCACCGGCGCGGAGAAGCTTGCGTGAATCTCCACCATCCGTTCCTCGCGGCTGGCACGAAGGCGGGTGTCCGAGGCCGACATCAAAAGCTCCCGTGCGGCGGCAGACGGCTCATATCGGGAGAATATGTCAAGCAGATTTTTTTCGTTTGCCACGTTGTCTCTCCTTTATCCTATACGGTCACGGATGGTCTTCAGCTCCGCAATCAGGCGTTCGATGACCTCCGTCTCGGGAATTTTCTCGACGATTTCACCGCGGCGGAACAGCACTGCTTCTCCAACGCCGCCCGCAATGCCAACGTCAGCCTCTCTCGCCTCGCCCGGACCGTTGACCACGCAGCCCATGAGGGCAACCTTGGCCTCAAGCCCGCCCAGCCCTTCGGCCTCGACTGCCGCCTCAAAGCGCGCAACGAGCGGAATCAGATCGATCTTGGTGCGCCCGCAGGTGGGGCAGCAGATGAGGTCCAGACCGCGCTGTCCCTCCATATCAACGGCAGAGAGAATTTTTCTCGCCGCACTCACCTCGCGGAGGGGATCAGCGGTCAGCGACACGCGAAGGGTATCCCCGATACCGTCACAGAGCAGCGCACCGATGCCGGCGGCGCTCTTAATCATCCCCATGTTCTCGCTTCCCGCCTCGGTGACACCGAGGTGAAGCGGATAAGTACAGGCGGCGGCAACAAGACGGTTTGCCGCGATCATCTCGGGAACGCCGGACGC
The DNA here is from genome assembly GCA_045587605.1 of Eubacteriales bacterium. Classification (GTDB taxonomy): domain Bacteria; phylum Bacillota; class Clostridia; order Oscillospirales; family CAG-272; genus SIG693. The sequence goes on along the minus strand of JAZNCR010000224.1, from coordinate 7,840 downwards.
CTTGATCGAAATCACGATATCGTTGAAATCAAAGCGCTCAAGCAGAGACGCGTGATAGAGCGCACTCTCACAGAGCGCCTCGGGTGTCGGACTGCCGTGACGGGCAAGAATGGATTTTTCAAGTGAACCGCTGTTTACCCCGATCCGAATCGGAATATTCCGCGCGGCACAGGCACGGCAGACGGCGCGAACCTTTTCCTCGTCCCCGATATTGCCCGGGTTGATGCGGATCTTATCCACGCCCTGCTCGGCACACGCGAGCGCAATCCGATAATCAAAATGAATATCCGCAACGAGGGGGACGTCGGGAAGATTTTCCTTGATGTACCCGATGGTCGGCACGGCGTCAAGATCGGGGACCGCCAGGCGGATAATATCACAGCCCGCCGCCGATAACGCCTTTACCTGCGCGAGTGTTGCCGCGCAGTCATGGGTATCGGTATTGGTCATCGACTGAATGGGCAGGCGATGCGTGCCGCCGATGCCGATGCGGCCGACGCTGACGGGATGGGTCTTGCGGCGGATCAGATTATATTTCATGGGGGTACACCTTTCTATCCGAAGAGTTTCATAACGTCCTTGAACGAGATAAAGAGCATAAAGCCGAGTAAAATCACAATGCCCGCAAAATGGATATACGCCTCCACCTCGGGCTTGAGCGGCTTGCGGCGGAAGAGCTCGACGAGAAGGAACAAGAACCGTCCGCCGTCAAGTGCGGGGAGCGGGAGCATATTCATAATACCGAGATTCACGCTGATCAGGCTGACGAGGTAAATCAGGTCAATCGAACTGCTCTCGGCGGCCTGACCGATCTGCTCGGTTGCGCCGATAGGACCCGAGACCTGCTCGATGCCATAACGGCCGGAGACAAGGTCAACGAGTGAATCCCAGACCAGCTCGACCGACATCACCGACCGCCAGAAGGCGTGCTCCGCCAAGCGAGGAAGCGTTTTGTCTTTATAGCCGTAGGGCAAAAAGTCGAATTCGCCGAACACAAGTCCGTCCTCGGTGCTGGTCGGAAAAATGACATCCTCAAGAAGAAGCTTCTCCCCGTCCCGCTCGACCAGAAGATCGACCGGTTCATAGCCCATATGGGTAATATCGTAAATCAGCTCGTGCCCGATATGCACGCGCTCACCGTTGACGCGAAGAATGGTATCGTCAACCCGAAGACCCGACTGTACGCTGGTCGCCCCCTCTCTGAACGCTGCCACCTTGGTGGAAAGCAGAGCCTGATTGGCAGAGAGCAGAAGCACGAACGCGGCCAGCAGCCCGATCAGAATATTGGTGGCAGATCCTGCTGCCGTAATGATCATGCGCTGCCATACCGGCTTTCGCCCGAAGGCGTTTTCATCCTCAGATTCCTCGTCCTCTCCCACCATGCTGACAAAGCCGCCGATCGGGAAAAGGCGAATCGCATAAACCGTACCGTGCTTTTTCGATTTGCGGGCAAGAATTTTCGGTCCCATACCAATAGAGAATTCCCGAACCGGCACACCGAAGAGACGGGCAAAGAAGAAATGTCCGCCCTCATGAATTAAAATCAGCAGGCTGAAGGAAAGCAACGCGACGAGAATTGACCAGATCTTAATGGGTAGTCCCTCCCTTAATATAACAGCTAAACTTATCTCTCACCCGATTTGCTCGGCCGCAATGCGGCGGGCGGTGCGATCTGCCTCGGTAATCTCCTCAAGCGTGCGGCAGAGGGCGGCATCGGGCATGGACGCTACCGTTGCGGCAACGGTAGCCATGATCCCGGTAAAGGACAGGCGGCGGTTAAGGAATGCGGCAACCGCCACCTCGTTTGCGGCGTTGAGCACTGCGGGCAGAGCACCGCCGCGCGAAATGCAGTCGAATGCCAGCGGAAGCAGAATAAAGGTATCGGTGTCGGGGGAATAGAAGGTCAGCTTGCCAAGCGTCCGCCAGTCGATCGCCCCTACCTCTCCCGTCACACGGGCGGGATAAGTGACCGCATAGCGCACGCAGGTGCGCATATCGGGCAAGCCCAGCTGAGCAATGACGCCGTTATCATTGTATTCCACCATGGAATGGATTATACTCTCGCGATGCACGACCACTTCAATCTGCGAAGGACGGACACCGAACAGGTGAACGGCCTCGATGACCTCGAACCCCTTATTCATCAGGGTTGCGCTGTCTACCGTGATCTTCGCCCCCATCTTCCAGGTCGGGTGCGCCAGCGTCTCCTCGACCGTAATCTGCGAAAGCTCCTCTCGCGTGCGGCCGAAGAAAGGACCGCCCGACGCGGTGAGCAGAATCTTCTTAAGATCCTCACGCCGACCGGCATGAAGGCATTGAAAAATTGCACTGTGCTCGCTGTCGACCGGCAAAATCGTCTGCCCGGCCGCACGGGCGGCCGCCATGACGATGTCCCCGGCAACGACAAGCGACTCCTTATTGGCCAGCGCCAGACGGCGGCCGGCACGGAGTGCGGTGAGGGTGGGCTCAAGCCCTGCGCGCCCAACGATCGAGTTGAGCACGATTTCTCCCTCGGTTTCTTCAATCATATCACAAACGCCCCGACTGCCCGCATAGACACGGATATCGGTATCGGCCAGTCGCGTGCGGAGCTCTGCCGCGGCGGCTTCGTCTGCCATGGCACAGGCCACAGGAGAAAACTCGCGGGCAAGCGCCTCGGTTTCCCTCACGCTTCGATTGGCGCTGAGCGCCGTGACGCGCAGCTTCTGCTCACGGGCAACGTCGAGTGCCTGAAGCCCGACAGAGCCGGTAGCGCCCAGCACGATCATCGACGGCAGAGGCGTATTCATATCCACATTCATCGTTTTCTTCCTTTCTTCGGGAACACCCGAATAAAAGCAAAAAGACAGGGTCAACGGTTTCCCGTTTATCCCTGCCCTTTTCATTATCCTTGAAACAGTCCCATTTCGGGCAGTGCAGAAATCAGCAGCAGCACAACGGCAACCGCTGCAACGCTGTCAAAGCGATCCATCACACCGCCGTGTCCGGGAAAAAGCTTTCCGTAATCCTTGATTCCGTGCTCTCGCTTGATCAGCGACGCGATCAGATCCCCAATCTGCGCACAGACCGAGAGAATCAGACCACTGACGGCAAGGAAAAAATAGTTCGGGGCGGCACCGTAAAACCGCATGGTAATAAAGCCGAACAACAGACAGGAAAGGATACAGAAAATTACACCGCCTATCGCCCCCTCGACCGTTTTCTTGGGGCTGACCTCGGGGATCAGCTTGTGACGACCGAAAAGATAGCCGCAGAAATAAGCAAAGCTGTCGGTAATCCAGGCGGCGAGAAAAACTAAGAGATACAAGAATTTTCCCGTTTCCTCAATATCGCGGAGCATAACCAGCGAGGAAAAGGCCAGCGCCACGTAAGTACCGGTCGCAAAAATCTCAGTGCTTCTGGCAAGGTTGAGCCCACGGTGGGAAAAGACGGTCAGCGCCATCAGATAAAAGAAGTAGGCCATAAGCACGTAGAGCGCAAGACTGCCGAAGGAGTTTACTTTCCCCATCAGTCTCGCGGAAACAGGAAAGGCAATTGCCATTGCGTAGAGCGGCCAGGTTGCGGCGACGTTATGATGTACGCCGATACAGCGCATCATCTCAAACATCCCCGCAAAGGCCATCACAGCGGCAGCACCGACAAAAAGCCATGTGTCCGAAAAAATCAGAATCGGCACAATGGCGGCCAGGCCAATGAAAGCGGTTATCAGACGTGTTCGCATATAGAGATTCCTTTCACACGCCGCCGTATCGGCGCTGTCTTGCATAAAAATGCTGCACCGCGGCGTCCACGTCCGCGTCCGAAAGATCGGGCCAGAGCACGTCGGTGAAGTAAAATTCGGCATATGCCGCCTGCCAGAGCAGGAAATTCGAGAGCCGAAGCTCACCGCCGGTGCGGACAATGAGGTCGGGATCGGGAGAATGTGCCGTATAGAGCGCACGGGAAATGTCCTCTGCCGTGAGGGTCTTCTTTCCCTCGGCGATCAGTCGGTTGGCGGCATGAACGATCTCGTCCCGTCCGCCGTAGTTGAGCGCGATGTTGAGAGTCAGGGCACGGCCGGCCGACACACGCTCGATTTTTGCGATTCGCTCGCGGAGAGAGGTGGGCAGGACGGTGATGTCACCAACAAAATGATAGCAGATATCCTGCGCATCACGGTCCTGCTCACAGCTGTCAAGATACTCCTCAAGCAGGTGAAGAATTGCATCAACCTCTCTTTTGGGTCTTGACCAGTTCTCGGTGGAAAACGCATAAACGGTAACCGTTTTAATGCCGATGTCGCCGCAGTGACGGACAACCCGCTTGAAGTTGGCCGCTCCTGCCTTATGCCCGTATTCACGGGGCATCATGCGGCGCTTGGCCCAGCGGCCGTTGCCATCCATGATGAACGCAATATGCGAAAGCCGTTCGTCAACCCGTACGGCACCCGCCGTTTCGTTCTGCATCGGTTTCTCCACCTTTCTTTTTCCGCCGGAAGGCGCAATCAGATCTCCATGATCTCCTTATCCTTGGCTGCGGTAATCGCATCGACCTGCTTGATGTACTTGTCGGTCAGGTCCTGAATATCCTTCTCGGATGCCTTCTGCTCATCCTCGGTCATCTGAGAATCCTTCTTGAGTGCCTTGCAGGCGTCGTTTGCATCACGGCGAATGTTGCGGATGGCAACCTTTGCATCCTCACCATACTTCTGAATCTGCTTCTTGAGCTCGCGGCGGCGCTCCTCGGTGGGCTGCGGGAAGATCAGACGAAGAACCTTGCCGTCGTTCTGGGGCGTGATGCCGATGTCGGAGGCAAGAATCGCCTTCTCCATGTCCTTGAGCGTCTTTGCGTCGAAGGGAGAGATGGTCAGGGTCTTGGCGTCGGTCACGCGAACGTCAGCCATCGTGGTGATGGGCGTGGGGCTGCCCCAGTAGTCAAAGGTAACGCGGGAGAGGACACCGGCGTTTGCACGGCCTGCACGGACGGTACTGAGAGTCTCCTCGAGCGAGCCGAGGCTCTTTTTCATTTTCTCTTCGTAGTCCTTGGTATTGAGTTTCATAATTCGTCTCCTTTTCTGTATTGTAACGTATAAATTGTTTGCAAATTCAAATCAGTTCGCGGGATGTACGGTCGTGCCGATCTTCTCTCCGGCAAGCACGCGGTTGATATTGTCGGGATCGCGCAGATCAAAGGCAATAAAGTTTACCTTCTGCTCAAGTCCGAGCTGTGCGGCAGTCTGATCAATGGCCTTCAGCTTATCGGCGATAATCTGCTCGTAGGTCAGGGTGTCAAACTTCTTTGCCGCAGGATTGGTGCGGGGGTCGCTGTCATAGATACCGTCAATATTCTTTGCCATCAGCACGATATCCACGCCAAGCTCAGCACCGCGCACGATTGCGGTGGTATCGGTAGAGACGAAGGGGATGCCGAGCCCGCTGCCGAGGACGACGACCTTGCCTGCAGAGAGAGCTTCGTTTGCCGCGTCACGCGAATAATGCGCCGCCAGCGGAGATACATCAACCGTCGACATGGCAACAGCGGGAACGCCCACCTGCTCCAGCGCGTCAACGACGGCCAGCGCATTGATTACGGTTGCCAGCATACCCATTCCGTCACCGCGGGAGCGGCTCTTCATCGTAAAGCCGGACTGCCGTCCGCCGCGCCAGATATTGCCCGCACCGACGACAACGACAAGCTCGGTTCCGCTTGCGTAGATGCGGCGAAGCGCCTCGGCGGTGTCCCGCAGGCGAGTCTCATCGTAGATGGTGGATGAGCCCTCGACGTGCATGGCCTCACCCGAGAGCTTAATTAAAAGTCTGTGATAAATCGGTTTTACGGCATCCATGAAATTACGTGCGCTTTCGGGAGAAAGCTTCCTTTCTTCGGAATGAGATTCACGATATTATCGGTCTGCACCGGATGAGAGATTTCCTCCACGCATCCGCCGCAAAATCTACCTCTTCTATTTTACTCCATTGGCGAAAATTTGTAAACAGGCTTTTTGAAAATTTTTCGTCGATTTTTAAGAATTGTGAAAAAACTGCCACAGGAGCGGACTCTCGTGACAGTTTTTTCTGTATTACGCGGGGATTACCCGATCAGAGCATTATTTGCCGGTCAGCTTTGCGATCTCTTCCGCAAAGTTGTCCTCTCTCTTCTGAATACCCTCGCCCTTTTCAAAGCGCCAGAAACCGTCGATGGTGATCGCACCGCCGAGCTCCTTAGCGGTAGCAGCGACGTACTGATTGACCTTCATCGAATCGTCCTTGACATAAGCCTGCTCGCAGAGGCAGTTATTGTCGTAGAACTTGCCGATACGGCCGGTAACCATCTTCTCGATGATGGCATCGGGCTTCTTTGCATTGGCAGGATCGTTCTTGATCTGTGCCATGAGGATGTTCTTCTCCTCTTCGATAACCGAAGCGGGAACAGACTCCTTGTTGAGGTAAGCAACGGGATATGCACCGACCTGCAGTGCGATGTTCTTTGCAAACTCGCCGAATGCGGGGTTGCCGGCAGCAGCGTCGTCAGCGGGGAACTTAATGATAACACCGATGCTGCCCTTACCGTGGATATAGGTGCTGGTCAGGCCCTCAACGATAACGAAGCGGCGGATTTCCATCTTCTCGCCGATCTGGAAGATCATTTCCTTCATCTTTTCATCAACGGTCATGTCGGTGTCAAGATACTTGGTTGCCATCAGCGCGGCAACGTCAGCGGGCTTCTGGTTGATAATGGTCTCAAGCAGAGCCTTTACATATTCCTGGAAGGAAGCGTTCTTTGCAACGAAGTCGGTCTCGGAGTTAACCTCGATCATGGCAGTGGTGCTGCCAATGGTCATGATGTCAACGATACCGTCAGCGGCGATACGGTCAGCCTTCTTGGCTGCAACAGCCAGTCCGCGCTCACGCAGGACCTTGATGGCCTCATCCATGTCACCGTTGGCCTCAACGAGAGCCTTCTTGCATTCCATCATACCGCAGCCCGTCTTTGCGCGCAGAGCTGCTACGTCTTTTGCTGCAATGTTTGCCATTGTTTTATCTCCTTATTTTTTTCGTTTGACTCAAGCGTTGGCTGCGTCCTCAGCTGCTTCAGCGGCGGTAGCCTCTGCTTCAGCCTCGGCCAGCTGCTCACCCTGCTTGCCCTCGATAACAGCGTCAGCGAGAACCGAGGAGATCAGCTTGATGGCGCGGATCGCGTCATCGTTGCCGGGGATGATGTAGTCAGCATCATCGGGATCGCAGTTGGTGTCGACGATGGCAATAACCGGGATGCCCAGCTTCTTTGCCTCGGCAACGGCGTTCTTTTCCTTGCGGGGGTCAACGATAAAGATTGCGGAGGGGAGAGTCTCCATGGTGCGGATACCGCCCAGGTTCTTCTCGAGGTCGAAGATTTCCTTCTGCTTAGCGGCAACTTCCTTCTTGGGAAGCATATCAAAGGTGCCGTCCTCCTGCATCTTGGTGAGGTTGTTGAGACGGTTGATGGAGCGCTTGATGGTCTTGAAGTTGGTCATCATACCGCCGGGCCAACGAACGTTGACGTAGTACATACCGCAGCGGGTAGCCTCTTCCTTGATGGCATCGGCAGCCTGCTCCTTGGTACCGACGAACAGGAGCGTACCGCCCTCGGCCGCGATGTCGCGAACGAAGTTGTAAGCTTCCTCAAACTTCTTGACGGTCTTCTGGAGGTCAATGATATAGATACCATTGCGCTCGGTGAAGATGTACTCAGCCATCTTCGGGTTCCATCTTCTGGTGTGGTGTCCGAAATGCACGCCTGCTTCAAGCAGCTGCTTGACCGAGATAATCGACATTTTTCATGTCCTCCTTCGGTTTTTTCCACCACAGCACACGACGTTTTG
>JAZNCR010000223.1:0-9161 GCA_045587605.1 Eubacteriales bacterium | reverse complement strand
AAGGCGTCGGCCACCGCCTCGGCCATGTCACAGCGGGCAAGATCGTGGATGACTACCTTGGCTGCGCCGTTCGCCTTGAGCTTTTCGGCCAGCTGGACGACCGCCTTTTTGGTGTTGCCGTAAACCGAGGTGTAGGCAATCACAATGCCCTCCTCCTCGGGCTGATAGCTCGACCAGGTGTTGTACAGGCCGAGATAGTAGCCGAGATTTTCCTTGAGCACCGGGCCGTGCAGGGGACAGATCGTGGCAATGTCAAGCGCGGATGCCTTCTTGAGCAGATTTTGCACCTGTGCGCCGTATTTGCCGACGATGCCGATATAATAGCGTCTTGCCTCGTCCGCCCAGGGCTCGGTGACGTCAAGCGCACCGAATTTGCCGAAGCCGTCGGCCGAGAAGAGCACGCGATCGGTGCTGTCGTAAGTCACGATAACCTCGGGCCAATGCACCATGGGGGCGGTGACGAAGGTCAGCACGTGCCGTCCGAGCGAGAGGGTGTCTCCTTCACCGACAACAATCTGCTGCTCGGCAAAGTCGGTGCCGAAGAAGTTTTTCATCATGGCAAAGGCCTTGGCCGATGCGACGATTTTGGCGTTGGGATAGGCTTTGATGAAATTGGCAATATTGGCCGAATGGTCGGGCTCCATGTGCTGTACGATCAGATAATCGGGACGTCTCTCGCCGAGCACGTCGGAAAGGTTGTCCAGCCATTCGTGCGTGAAGGCGGCGTCAACCGTATCCATGACGGCGATTTTCTCATCGAGAATCACGTAGGAGTTGTAGGACATTCCGTTCGGTACGCGGTACTGCCCTTCGAACAAATCCACCTTGTGATCGTTAACGCCAACGTATTTGATGTCTTGCGTGATATTCATGCGTATCTACCTCTTCGTAATTGTTTTACCATTAGTATAGCGGATTTTGGAATAATTTTTCGTCGTTTTCGGTCAGTCGATGATTTTTCCGTCGGTGGAAAGGGTCACGACCTGCCAGGGAATGAATTTTCCGCTGTTTTTGATGGCGCGCTTGGCGGCATTCTCAAGTCCTCCGCAGCAGGGGACCTCCATCCGCACGATCTTGACGCTTTTAATATCGTTTTCCGCAATGATGGCAGTCAGCTTATCCGCGTAATCCCCTTCGTCGAGCTTCGGACAGCCGATCAGCGTAATGTGACCGCGCATGAAGTCCCGATGAAAATTCCCGTATGCAAATGCCGTACAGTCGGCGGCGATCAGCAGGTTGGCACCGTTAAAATAGGGTGCACGAACCGGAACGAGCTTGATCTGGCAGGGCCACTGCATCAGTTGACTCGGGATGATCTCCTCCCGAACGGTCGGTGCGGCGGACGTGGGGCGGATTGTCTTGGCCTGTGATCCCGGGCAGGCGCAGGCGGACGGATTTTTCTGTGCCTGTTCCTTGGCGCGGCGCACTGCTTCCCCGTCGTAGGCGGGGGCTTGCCGGATCTCAAAGGAAATTGCGCCGGTGGGGCAGGCGGGCAGACAGTCGCCGAGGCCGTCGCAGTAGTCCTCGCGGGTAAGCACTGCTTTCCCGCCGATCATTTCAATTGCTCCCTCATGACACGCAGCAGCACAGGCACCGCAGCCGTTGCATTTCTCTTGATCAATTCTGATGATTTTTCTTACCATCTGCTTCTCCGTTTCCGAGAAAATTTTGATTTTTGCGTTTTCTCTTGCTTTTCTGCGGATATTATACTATAATAAAGGGCGGATGTATGTTGAATTTTCAACAAAAGGAGAATTTTTTTGAAAAAATATCTGGAAATTTTGGGGCGTTGTCCGCTTTTTTACAAAATCGCCCATGACGATCTTTTACGGATGCTTGGCTGCTTGGGCGCGCACGTCGTTTCCTTCGATAAACAATATACCGTTTTTGCCGAGGGATCGCAGGCGAGGTATATCGGTATTGTGCTCAGCGGATCGGTTCATGTGGTCCAGATTGATTATTTCGGAAACCGCAGTCTGCTTGCGCATCTGCGTGCCGCCGAGGTGTTCGGCGAGGCGTTTGCCTGCGCCGAGGCTGAGAGCATACCCGTCACGGTGATTGCGGATGAGCCGTGCGAGATTATGCTCATTGAATGCGGTCATATTCTCCACACCTGCCAAAATCACTGCGGCTTTCATCAGCAGCTGATCTTTAATTTAATGAAGGATCTTGCTGCCAAGACCATCCTCTTCCATCAGCGAATTGAGATCACCTCCAAGCGGACGACGCGCGAAAAGCTGCTGGCTTATCTGGCAATCCGGGCAAAAGCCGAGCACGGAAGGAGCTTTGACATTCCCTTTGACAGACAGGAGCTGGCCGATTATCTTGAGGTGGACCGCAGCGGCCTTTCTGCCGAGATCGGTAAATTGCAAAAGGAAGGCGTGATCGTCTGCCGCAAAAATCATTTCGAACTGCTTTGAGCGGTAAGTGGAAAAGAAGGAAAGTTTTCTGAAGAAATTTTGGGAAAACCCTTGACAGAATGGGATGTTTTCGTTTATAATATACTGTGTCATTGTGTACGGGCGTATTGTCACGCTTCCGATTTTATGCTAAGGAGGTGCAGAAGATGCTGAGAACTTATCAACCGAAAAAGCGTCAGAGAAGCAAGGTTCACGGCTTCAGAAAGAGAATGAGCACGGCAGATGGAATCAAAGTGCTGAAGAGAAGACGTGCAAAGGGCAGAAAGAGACTGACCCACTAATCATCGTGAAAACCTCCGATGGCTCATCAATACGAGCATTTCCGTATTTCTGAGCGGTCGGGGTTTTTGATATTCGCGTCATTTTATGCCGAAGCGTCCCCCGTCGCCTTTGCGCGGCTTGCGGGACGTCGGTTTTTCCTCGGACGGATCCCGTCCGTTATTTTACGACACGGAAGCGAGAGCAATGAAATTTACAGCGATCAGAGAAAATCATTTGTACGGAAAGACCTATGCCAAGGGGAAGAAGGCGGTGACCGGAACGGTCATTGTCTACGTCCTGCGCGATTATGCCGCGCGTCGGCTGCGGGATGCACATCCCGAGAAGCGGTTCGTCAATCGGATCGGGCTGACGGTGGGCAAAAAGCTTGGCGGTGCCGTCGAGCGCAATCGGGCCAAGCGCGTTCTGCGTGAGGCGATGCGTGCCGTGGAACGGGAGCCGGGTGTGAAGACCGGGTATCTCGTCGTCCTTGCCGCCCGTGATCGGGCGACCGTGGCGAAGGCAGGCGAGGTCGAGCGCGATCTGCGGCGAGCCATGGAGAAGCTGGACATGCTTCTTGTGCCGAAATCATGAAGTACATTCCGATTCTGCTGATTCGCTTTTACCGGAAATTCATTTCCCCATTAAAAGGAGCGCCCAGCTGTCGGTTTACACCGACATGCTCAGCCTATGCCCTTGAGGCATTCGAGAAACGTGGCTTTTTCGTCGGCTTAGCTCTTACGGTATGGCGTATTCTCCGCTGCAATCCGTTTTGCGCAGGAGGCTACGATCCGGTACCCGAAAAGAAAAGTCGGCGGGGCGGGGGAAACAGCACACACTGACCAAAGAGGGCAAAATACCCCGAATAAGAGAGAGGAATATTTTCCAACATGCTCGATTTTTTACTCAGTATTCCCGGCGCGATCCTGCGCTTCTTCAACAACCTGACCGGCGATTACGTGCTTGCGCTCTTCCTCTTTGCCGTCATCGTTGAGATCGTTTTGCTGCCCTTTAGTGTGAAGCAGCAGAAGAATCAGATCCGCCAGGCCAAGCTGCGTCCGAAGGAACAGGCCATCCGCAACAAGTATAAGGGACGCAACGACCAGGCCACCCAGCAGAAGGCACAGACCGAGATCATGGAGATGTACCAGCGCGAGAACTACAGCCCGATGCAGGGTTGTCTGCCGCTGCTGATTCAGCTGCCGATCATTATGGCGCTCTACGGTGTCATCAATAATCCGCTCAAGTATATCTGCCGCCTCTCGGATGAGGTGATTTCTGCCATCAACGAAGCAATCAAGGGAATCGAGGGCTTTGCGGATTTTGCACCGCGAGGAACCGAGACGATCAATCAGCTCAACATTATTCACAACAATTTTTCGCATTTTACCGGTATCGAGGGCTTCAATTTTGCGTCGGTCGAGGAGCTGCCCAATTTCAACTTCCTCGGTGTGATCAATCTGGCCGAGACGCCGAGCTTTGATGCCTTTAACTGGTTGCTTGTCATTCCCGTTCTGACCTTTGCACTCTCCTACCTCAGCTCGAAGATTATCCGCAAATTCACCTATCAGCCCACCACCGGAGCGGATGACCGTCAGGTTGGATGCTCCAACGCGATGATGGACTTTATGATGCCGCTGATGAGCGTGTATATCACCTTCATCGTCCCCGGTGCGATCGGTGTATACTGGATGTTCAAGAACGTTGTCACCATGGTGAAGCAGATTCTGATTGCCAAGATCATGCCGATCCCGGTGATCACCGAGGAGGAAATGCGTGCCGCCGAGGCGGAGGTCAATCTTTCCAACCGTCAGCGCAAGAAGCAGGAAAAGGTACGATCCCTGCATCATATTGACGATGAGGAATATGCTGACGTGGTCAACCGCATGGAGGACAGATATGAGGGCAAGTCTGCCGGAAAAACCGAGACGCCCGACAGTCCGATTGCACCCGCTCCCCTCAAGGATGAGGAAAAGAAGAAAAACTGAAGAAGAAAATAACTGCTACGAATAGGAAGAGGAAAAACATAATGAACGAAACTATCGTTACGGCGAAGACCGTGGAAGAGGCCCTGAGCCGCGCTTGTGCGGAGCTTGGTGCTCCGTCGGTTGACGCGCTGACGTATACCGTACTCGAGGAACCCAAGCGCGGTCTGTTCGGCATCGGTGCCGCACCCGCCCGCGTACAGGTCAGCTACACTGCACCCGCAGCCGAGACGGCACCCGCCGATCCTGCACTCAATTTCATCAAGACTCTGCTTGCCAATATGGAGCTTGACGTTAAGGTTACGGTGACCGAGCCCGCAGAGGGTGAGAAGTATATCAGCATCGAGGGTGACGCCGCAGGCGTTCTGATCGGTCATCACGGCGACACGCTGGATTCTCTGCAGTATCTGGCAAATCTTGCTGTCAACAAGAAGCGCGGTGACAACAAGCGTGATTATGTGAAGGTTACCATCGACGTGGAGAACTACCGTGCGAAGCGCGAGGAAACCCTCCGCGCACTTGCCCGCCGCAAGGCAGAGGCCGTGCTGAAATACGGCAAGAGCATTATGCTTGAGCCGATGAATCCCTACGAGCGCCGCATCATCCATTCGGAGGTGCAGCTGATCGAGGGTGTATCGACTAACTCGGTCGGTACCGACAATAACCGTAAGATCGTCATCTTCCCCGAGGACCGCGGCGCAATTTCCCGCGGCAAGAAGAAGGACGAGGAGTAAGCAAATCTTTGGGGAGGGCGCTGACCGAGGTGCCCTCCCCAAAGCTCCCTTTTCTTGGAAGAAGATAAGCATGAAGGAGAAAATCATGATGTTTGAGACGATTGCGGCGGTATCGACACCGCGCGGAAAGGGCGGCATCGCGGTCATCCGCGTGTCGGGAGATGGAGCGGGCGAGATCGCGCGCACCGTTTTCTCGGCCGATCTTACCCAAAAACCGCCGCGAACGGCGGTCTACGGGCGGATTTACGCGCCGACGCCGGACGGCGGCAGGGAAGAGGTTGACGACGGTGTTGCGGTTTTCTGGCGCGCGCCGAATTCGTATACGGGTGAGGACACGCTTGAGCTTTCCTGCCACGGCGGCGTTCTGGTCACGCAGGCGGTGCTTGAGGCGGTGCTTGCCGCCGGTGCACGCATGGCAGAGCCGGGGGAATTTACCCGCCGCGCTTTTTTGTCGGGGCGAATGAGCCTCGGTCAGGCCGAGGCGGTCGGCGCTCTGCTCGAGGCCAAGACGCGAAATCAGCTTGCCCTTTCGCGGGGCGGCTTGCGAGGGCGGCTGGGCGAGCAATGTGCCGCACTTGCCGAACGCCTGCGTCTGGCGGCGGTTTCCTGCATGGCGGCGATTGATTTTCCGGATGAGGATTTGCGGGAGATGAGCCGCGAGGAGATGATTGCGGAGGTGGAGCAGGTGTCACGCGGACTGCGCCGTCTTGCCGGGACGTGGAGAACCGGACGCGCGGTATCCGAGGGGATCCCGACGGTGCTCTGCGGCCGTGCCAACGTCGGCAAAAGCTCGCTGTACAATCGGATTGTCGGCCGCGATGCCGCGATCGTCACCGATATTGCGGGAACGACGCGTGACGTGCTGTGCGAGACGGTTTCGCTTGGCGGCGTTACTTTGCGGCTCACCGATACGGCGGGACTGCGGGATACGGATGATCCGATTGAGGCCATCGGCGCGGGCCGTGCGCGGGATGCGCTGGCCGAGGCAGAGTTGATTCTGGCTGTCTTCGACGTTTCCTCTCCGCTTGGTGCGGACGACGAGGCTATGCTCGCGGAGCTTGCCGGCTTTGCGGGAGAGAAGCTGATCGTGGCCAATCAGTCCGACCGAGGTTCTCGGGCGGATACGCTTGCCCGCCTTGGGGAGATTGCCAAGCCCTGCCTGCTTTCGGCGGAAACGGGAGAGGGCATGGACCTGCTTGCCGAAGCGGTTGCGGACAAATTTATTGACGGCAGTCTTGATCTGCGCGAGGATGCCGTTGTCACGGGTGCACGCCAATATGCGGCGTTGCTTCGTGCTGCGGACGGCGCAGATGCGGCACTTACCGCCCTGCGTGACGGCCTGCCCGAGGATCTTTGCTGCGTGGAACTGGAGCTTGCCCTTGCCGCTCTCGATGAGATTGACGGACGGGCTGTGAGCGAGGAGCTTGTCGGGGAGATCTTCTCCCGCTTCTGCGTCGGAAAATAAGCAAAAAACTCTTGCGTGAAGCACAATTGTGTGGTATAATAAATCGCGTATGGATAAGAATACGTGATTTGCGCAGAAAGGATGCTTTCGTTTCGACGAAGGCTATGGTAAGGATAAATGAAGAGAACAGTTCTTCTTTCTTTGATTCTTCTGCTGACGCTGGCTTTGATGCTCGGTGCCTGCGGCGGAGGGATCGATCAGCCCGAAGAAACAACGGCGGCAGACGGAACCGAGACGGCAGAGCCGCTCGATCCCAACCGTCTCTCGGATAAATATCTTCCCGGTGTCAGCAGTGTTGTTCGCATTTCGGGAACCTTTACCGACCGTATGACGGCTGACGATCTCGATGCCGTGATGTTTGGCGAGCAGGCCATGAATGCGCCCATGCTCTATAATCTGATCAAGCAGATGAATCTGACGCGGGATGATATCGTGCTCTACAGCGAGATGAACGGCGATCTGCTCGATTCTGCCGCCATCGACGCGCTCTTCCTTACGGATGAAAATGCGATGCGCGAGGCTCTGCGCGGAAAATATACCATCATGGCAAACGGTATGCCCTTCACGGTGTTTGAGCTCGTCTATCTGGATGAAATGACGGCGGCCTCTCTTGGGCTCACCGAGGAAAAGCTCGGTGCCTTCCTCTCGGATATTCCGGCCATTGCCGAGAAGACCGGTGAGGTGCTCGGCGACGACGTTATCGCGTTGATTGAACGCTATACGGCAAAGTGATTTTTGATTTTCAGCATATAACGGGGAGGGTTTTGGGCTCTTCCCGTTTTTCTCCCTGTATGGATTGGTATCGGAGGGATACCGGATATTCTTTTTTTGGAGGCGAACATGAAATCTTTAACTGCACTGTATAAGGTTGGCCGAGGTCCGTCAAGCTCGCATACCATGGGACCGAACCGCGCTTGCATAACATTTCGTGAGGAAACGCCGGATGCCGCCGCATATCGGGTCGTTCTCTACGGATCGCTCGCCGCAACCGGACGCGGACACCGCACGGATACTGCCTGTATAGAGGCCTTTGAGCCGATTCCCTGCGAGGTGATCTTCGACACCGAGAGCACGGGTCCCTTCCCGCATGAGAATACGATGGATATTTTTGCCTATGATGCCGCGGGCGTCGAGTGCGCGCATATGCGCGTCATGTCGGTTGGCGGCGGCGCGATCTCGATTGAGGGAAGAGAAGATCTTGCTGAGCCCGAGATTTACCGTGAAAATTCATTTGGAGAAATTGCCGAATACTGCAAGGACCGCAATATGCGCCTCTCGGATTACGTGTTTGCCTATGAGGGGGAGGAAATCAAGCCCTTCCTTCTGCACATCTGGAAGGTGATGAACGAAGCGATTCACGACGGACTGACCCGCCGCGGCGTGCTGGAGGGTGGTCTTGAGGTTGAGCGAAAGGCGCAGTATCTCTTCAATCAGCGGCATATCGACGAGAGCAGTGAAACGCGGGAGAACCGCATCGTCTGTGCGTATGCCTTCGCCGCGAGCGAGCAGAACGCCGACTGCGGCACCATCGTTACCGCCCCCACCTGCGGCGCGTGTGCCGTCCTGCCCGCCGTGCTCAAGTATATGCAGGAGAAAAAGGGCTTCTCGGATATGCAGATTGTCCGTGCGCTGGCGGTCGGCGGACTGATCGGCAATTTGGTCAAGCAGAACGCGTCGATTTCGGGCGCGAAGTGCGGCTGTCAGGCCGAGATCGGAACAGCCTGTTCGATGGCGGCCGCTGCACTCTGCGAGCTGCATGAAATGAGTATCGATCAGATCGAATATGCCGCCGAGGTCGCACTGGAGCATCATCTCGGTCTCACCTGTGACCCGATCTGCGGTCTTGTGCAGATTCCCTGCATTGAGCGCAACGCCGTGGCTGCCATGCGCGCGATCAATGCGCTCTCGCTTGCTAACTTCCTCTCGGAAACGAGAAAAATTTCCTTTGACGTTGTCGTCAGGACCATGTACGAGACCGGTATCGATCTTTCCCACCGCTATCGCGAGACCTCCGAGGGCGGACTTGCAAAGATTTACCGATAAATATGCGTTTGTAAAACAGGTCCCTCCCGCCGAGCTTTGCTCAGGGGATGGACCTGTTTTTTTGTATTATGAAAACCCCGCCATAGTGGCGGGGTTCAAAAAAGGCTATTGCCGATGAGCAGAAAGCAAAGGAAAAGTCAGTGCAGAAAGTTTTTGCACTAAAGGCTCCCTTGTGTAGAAGTGTTGGCGCAAGGGAGGCTTATAGCGACCCGTTTACGGGTAGCAAGTAACAGTTGCATGGCTGGCAGGCCAATAC
>JAZNCR010000222.1:0-8099 GCA_045587605.1 Eubacteriales bacterium | reverse complement strand
ACATAAATATCGCAATAACCCACTGAATGTAGGGGCTATATGAGCCAATGCTGTCAGCTTTTATTCCAAAACCACCCGTTCCTGCCGTACCGAAGGCATGAACAAAGCTCTCATATACAGTCATTCCGCCAAGCCAATGTGTAAAGCTTCGCCAGAAAAGCATTCCGCGACTCATTGCTTCAACATTATCAAGAATTGATGCTCCCGTTGTAGTAAATCCGCTGACCGTTTCAAAAAAAGCGTCTGCATAAGCGGGAATCTCGCCCGAGAAAACAAAGGGGAGTGCACCCAGCGCCGAGGTCAGCAGCCATGCGAGCGCAACAATGGCAAAGCCCTCGCGCGCATAGATCAGATCGGTGCGCGGGTGGGCGAACGTCGTCATGGCAAAGCCGATGGCGAGGCAGATGGCAATAGAGAGAAGAAAGCTCCAGCCGCACCGCTCGAGATAGCACAGAGAAACGATGGCAGGAAGCAGCATCAGCGCCGCCTCGGCCTGTGCGATCCGTCCGACCGTTTGGATAACCATTCGTCGATTCATCGTATACCGTGTCCTTTCGGAAAAATGTCAGGGCTGTGCGAGGATTTGCCGTTAGGGTGTTACGATGTCGGCAAGATCCCGCAGCTTGTGCTCGGCCGCGAGCACGATCACGCGATCGCCCGGGAGAATTACGTCATCACCCGAGGGAATAATGGTCTTTCGGCCGCGGATAATGCCGGCGATGAGGATGCCCGATGCGGGCTTGAGCTCCTTGAGCGGCATCTCCGAATAGGGGAAGTCGGCCGTGACGTTGAATTCAAGTGCCTCGGCATGGCCGTCCATGATTTTATAAAGAGATTCCACGTTGCTGCCCGCCGAATTGAGCAGGGCACGGGCGTAGCGGGTCAGAATGCCCGAGACGGTGTTGCGGGGAGAAATAATACAGTCAAGGCCAAGCTTGTCTGCCATGGCCGCATGCTCACTGCGGTTAACCTTGGCAATGACCTTCGGCACCTGCTGGTGCTCGGCGTAAATCGAAACGAGAATATTTTCCTCATCCGAGCCGGTCAGCGCAACGAAGGCGTCAACCGTGCCAAGTCCCTCTTCAAGCAGGACCTCCTGACGTGCACCGTCTCCGTGAATAATGACAGCGCCCGGCAGGGCGGCGCAGAGCTCCTCACAGCGTGCACGGTTTTTCTCAATCAGCGTAACTGCGCTTCCGCCCGCAAGCAGAGCCTTGGCTAAATAATAGGCCGTTCGGGATCCTCCGAGGATCATGACGCGCTTAGCCGACTTCTGCATCAGACCGAGCTGGCGGAGCAGCTTGGCAATTTCGGTCGGTGCGGCGGTCATGGCAATTCTGTCCCCCGCGCGCAGAACGAATCCGCCCGACGGAATGACCACCTCATCCCCGCGCTGTACGGCGCAGACAAGGAATTTCGCCCCCGCATAACAGCGGCGAATCTCCATCAGAGACATTCCGTCAAGGGGAGAGTCGGGCTTGAGAATCAGCTCGACCAGCTCAAAGCTGCGTCCGGAGAAGGTTTCAATGCGGACGGCGGAAGGAAGCTTGAGAATATTGTGCAGCTCATGGGCCGCAAGACGGTCGGGATTGATGGCCAGAGAGAGCTCAAGCTGCTGGCAGAGATAGCCCAGACTGCGGTCGTTGTATTCGGGATTGCGGATGCGGGCGATGGTTTGCTTTGCGCCCATGCGGCGGGCGAGGAAGCAGGAAAGCATATTCGTCTCATCCGAGCCGCTCACCGCAGCGAAAAGATCACAGTTCTCCACACCGGCTTCCAGCAGGGTGTCGTTGTCTGCGCCGTTTCCGCAGACAGCCATGACGTCGTAGAGGTTGGTCAGCTCTTCAACCGTTGCCGCGTCGTTGTCAACGGCGACGACGTCCAGTCCTTCACGGACGAGGCTTGCGATGATGGTCGTACCGATCTTGCCGCAGCCGACGATAATGATCTTCATGCCGTACTCCTTTACATTGCATTTGGTCAATATAAAAATATAAAATAATTATATCATGTCCCCCGTGAAAATGCAAGAGGGAAACAGAGAGGGCTGCCGCTCATGCGGCAGCCCCGAGGGGGATCAGGGATTTTTCTCTCGTCGGCTCACGCGCAGAAGAAGGATCGTCAGTACACCGCCGCCAAGGACCAGGATAATGCCAAGGGCAAGGATCAGGTTGGGGACGATCATGGTGATCGACGATATTCCCGCGAGCTGCACTCCGACGTTGGGCATGGCGGGGAAGGGAGAGGATGGCGTGCCGATCTCTCCCATGATCTGTTCGACCACTTCATCGGGCAGATCGTCGACCGGGTTGCCCTGCTCGTCGCGAATGATGATCTCGGCTGTTTCGCCGAAAAAGCCGGAATCGCCGAAATTTCCGACCGTCGTTTCCATGATGTCGGTGACAGAGCCGAACATCACGCGGCCAAGTCCGCCGATTCCGCAGAAAAGAAGACCGATAAGGAGCAGATAAACGCCGGCCAGCCATCCGAACCGGCGAACGAAGCGTCCGATTGCGCCGGGCAGACTGTCTACCCACGTTGGGCGGACAGGCGAAGGCTGAGCGGCGGGGGCGTCCTGTTCCCGCGTTTCTCCCGCCGTATCGTCAAGCAGCCAATCGGCGGTCACGCCGAAGGTGCGTGCGAGCAGGAGAAGCTTACCGGGCTCGGGAATGGCGTCACCGCATTCCCATTTTGAAACTGCCTGTCTGGATACACCGACCGCTTCGGCCAGTGCTTCCTGCGAGAGCCCCGCGCGTCGGCGGCAGATTTGAATTTTTTCACTGAGCTTCATGATGTAATACCTCCATGGTTGATAGGTTCAGTTTAACCGAAAAGCCCGAGAAAAACAACCAAGAAGAGATGGAATTTTCGCAACCGACGGTTGCGGAAAGGGAAAAACAGAGGAAGGATGGGGGAATTATTCGGTTACGGCACGGACGATAGCCGCGCGGTCGATTCCTGCGGACGAGAAAATCGATTTGCCTGCCTCTGTCCGAACAAATTCGTCGGGAGAGGCGAGGATGCGCACGCGCTTGTTTTGCATGGCGGGATGATCGGCAAGGCAGTCTGCGAGCATCATGCCCATGCCGCCCGCGCGGATTTCCTCCTCAAGAAAGACGATCGTCCGGCAAGAATCAGGCAGCTTGCGGACAATCAGCTCGGCCGCCTGCGCAAAAGGCTTGATGATTTCAAGCAGGATTACCCCGCTGAGAACACCCGATTCGGTCAGTGCTTCGGCGGCGGCCAGTGCCTCATCCGCCATGCGTCCGTGCGTGACGATAACAGCCTTGATTGGGTCGGTATCGGCGTAGCTTGTCCGTACTGCGGGCGGAAGCTCGCAGGTATCGCCGCCGTAGAAGGCATCGAGCACCGCCGCGGATTCGGTCGCGTTCGGATAACGGATCGCGGACGGTCCGTCTCCGGCCAGCGCGGCCTTGAGGGAGGCGCGCAGTCCGCCGAAGGTGGCAGGGGTATAGACGGTCATTCCGGGAATCTGCCCAAGGAAAGCAACGTCGAAAATACCGTGATGGGTCGCGCCGTCGGCCGCACTCAGGCCCGCGCGGTCAACGCAGAAGACAACCGGCAGATTCTGAAGGGCAACGTCGTGGATGATGCAGTCGTAGGCGCGCTGAAGAAAGGTGGAATAGATGGCGCAGACCGGGCGCAGGCCCTCTGCGGCAAGGCCGGCAGCAAAGGTGACGGCGTGCTCCTCGGCAATGCCGACGTCGAAGAAGCGGTCGGGATGTGCCGCGCGGAAGGGCTCAAGTCCCGTGCCGTCGCTCATTGCGGCAGTGATGGCACAGATGCGGTCGTCTGCTGCGGCAAGCTCGGTCAGCGCTTTGCCGAACACCGTGGAGAAATTGGTCTGTCCGTCCTTCTTTTCGGCGGGCGGAACGGCGTGATACGTTCCGGGCTCGGCCTCAGCGGGTGCGTAGCCGCGTCCCTTCTGGGTCTTGACGTGAATAATGGTGCTCTGCCCCGCCGCTACTGCTTCGCGGAGCAGATTTTCCATCGCTTCGCAGTCGTGACCGTCCACGGGGCCGAGATAGTAGAGGCCGAGGTCCTCAAAATAATTACTGCCGTAGACCATATTTTTGATGGATTTTTTGGTGTCGCGGATCGCGCGGAAAAGCGGTTTGCCCACAACCGGAATGCGGGAAACAAAGTTACGCGTAGCCTGTTTTGTGCGGATATATCCCGACGAGGTACGCAGTCGGGCAAGATTTTTTGCGAAGCGACCGGTGTTTTTCGAGATCGACATCTCGTTTTCGTTGAGAATGATGATCAGCCGCAGATCCTTTGCACAGTTGTTGAGTGCCTCGTGAATCATGCCGCCGGTAAAGGCACCGTCCCCAACGACTGCGATGGAGTATGCATCCGAGCCGCGCAGGCGGTCGGCGCGGGCAAAGCCGAGCGCGGCCGAGATCGAGGTGGATGCGTGGCCGGCACCGAAGCAGTCGTGCTCGCTTTCCGCGCGGCAGGTGAATCCGGAAAGGCCGCCCCCCTGTCTGAGGGTGGGGAAGCGATCGCGCCGCCCGGTCAGCAGCTTGTGCACGTAGCATTGGTGTCCGACGTCGAAGATAATATGGTCATGCGGTGTCGAAAAAACGCGGTGCAGGGCAAGCGTCAGCTCCACGACACCGAGATTTGAGGCGAGATGCCCCCCGTGCGCAGTGACCTCGCGGATCAGATATTCCCTGATCTCCCCGGCCAGTGCAGGCAGACGATCGGCCTCAAGTGCCTTGAGATCGTCGGGGGTAAGGATGGTATCGAGAATCGGATAGGACATAGAAATCCCCTTTATATGATGAATTTGGCGCATGGTATGGATGTGGGAATGTTTGTTGGCAAGATGCGAAAGGCTTCCCCTTGAGGGGGAGCTGTCACCGAAGGTGACTGATGAGGTGAAAGAGCCGAAGGCTCCGTCAAGCATTTTGATATTCCCATGCGTGCCGTATACTGCTCGGAGACACCTCATCCGAGTTGCTTCGCAGCCCACCTTCCCCTTGAGGGGAAGGCTTTTGTTTTTCACAGCTCTTTCCTCACCATTATATCACACCTTCGACAAAATAACAAGGGCTCCCGGTTTTCTTTCGTGCATAAAGAAAATTGTCAAAAAAATCGCAGAAATCCCCCTATTCCCTTGACAAATCGGTTAAAATACGATATACTGATAGATACCTATATAAAAAGGAGTTGGTTTTTTCTCGTCATGGGTAGTGACAGTATTCCTTTACTTATTGTATTTATCCTGTTCGTTTTGTGCGGAAGCTATTTTGCGGGTGCGGAAAGTGCCTTCACCGCGCTGAACAAGATAAAAATCAAGAGCAAGGCAGAGGAAGGCAACCGCCGCGCAAAGCATACGATGTTTATCACCAACAATTTTGAGCGTGCGCTGTCTACCTTGCTGATCGGCAACAATGTCGCCCGTACCGCCGCCGCTTCGGTGGCAACCGTCATTGCTGCCCGCGAATTCAGCGATGTTCCGAATTCCGCTGTCTGGACCACCGTGGTGACCACCCTGATCTTCTTTTTCTT
Organism: Eubacteriales bacterium; assembly: GCA_045587605.1. Lineage (GTDB taxonomy): Bacteria > Bacillota > Clostridia > Oscillospirales > CAG-272 > SIG693. The sequence goes on along the minus strand of JAZNCR010000222.1, from coordinate 2,561 downwards.
CAGCGAAATGATCCCGAAGGCCTTTGCCAACGACCGCAGTGATTCGACGGCAATGGTGCTCGCAGGCTCGCTTCGCGTGCTGATGAAGGTGCTCGCCCCCCTGGCCGCATTCTTTACCTGGATCTCGCACTTCTTCACCCGTCTTTTTGCAGGCAAGCAGCAGCCCTCCATCACCGAGGACGAGCTGATCGATATTATCGATACCGCCGAAGAGGAAGGGGTCGTGGATGCGGAGACGAGTGAAATGATGCGCTCTGCCATCGAATTTGCCGAAACCCGGGTTGAGGACGTCATGACCATGCGCGAGGACATCTGCGCGTTTGACGTCGGTATGTCGAACGAAGAGGTGCTGGCCTTCATCGGCGATCACCGCCGTTCACGTATTCCCGTGTACGAGGGCGATCTTGATCACGTGATCGGTATCCTGCAGGTAAGAAAATTTCTCAAAGGCTATTACCACGATAAGAATCTCGCGCTCCGTCCCCTTCTGAGCGCTCCCTACTTCATTGAACCCGACGCGCTCATCGACGATCAGCTTGACCGCATGAGTCACTCTAAGAATTACATGGGTCTCGTCCGCGATGCGGAAGGGACGCTGCTCGGCCTTGTTACCATTGAGGACTTTCTTGAGGAAATCGTGGGCGAGATCTGGGACGAAGAGGAAGTGGTGGACGAAACCTTCTTCAAGCTCGGCGGCAACCGTTTCTCGGTCAGCGTGAAATGCCGGCTTGACGAAATGCTTGACCGAATCGGCATTGAAGGCTCGCTTCCCGCGGACAGCCGCTCGGTCGGTGCCTGGGTGCTTGAGCGCTTCGGCCGTGTGCCCGAGGAGGAGGAAAGCTTCGTCGAAGCGATCGGCGACAGCTATCTGACCGTCACCGTGGACGAAATGGCAGAAGGACGCATTGTCCGCGTTATCATCAAATTGGACGACGAAGACCCGACGCTCCCTGTCGAGGACACGTCGCGAGAGGAGGATGATGACTGATCATGATCGGAATTTGGCCTTATATATTGATTATTCTCATGCTGATGCTCTCCGCCTACTTCTCTGGCTCTGAGATTGCATTCAATGCTTCGAACAAAATGCGCCTGAAAAAGAGCGCCGAAGCAGGCAGCAAAACGGCGGCACTTGCCTACCGCATCAGCGAAAAATTCACCGTCGCGCTCTCCGCGATTCTGATCGGCAACAACCTGGCAAATATCGCCGCTTCCTCGGCGACAACGCTGATCATCATCGATATCCTTGATCTGTTCGGCATTACGGGCGGATCGGGTGAAGCGCTCGGTTCAACCATTGCCACCGTCGTTATGACGGTGATGATCCTCATCTTCGGTGAGATTGTACCGAAGATCCTCTCAAAGCAGAACGCCGATGTCGTGGTGCGTTGGGTTGCCTATCCGACCCGCGTGCTGATGATTATTCTCTCGCCGCTCGTCGGTATCGTCCAGCTCATTCTCCGCTTCCTGCGCCGCCTCTGGGGCAGTGACCGCAGTGAGGATGAGCCGACCGTCACCGAGCAGGAGCTTTCCTCCATTATCGAGACGGTCGAGGAGGAGGGCGTCATCGACGAGGACCAGAGCGATCTGCTCCAGTCGACGCTGGAGCTGAACGAAACCACGGTGGAGGAGATTCTCATTCCCCGCACCTCGATGCTCGCCATCGATATTGAAGATGATTTTGAGGAAATTCTCGAGGTTGCCGACCAGTCCAGCTTCTCGCGTATTCCCGTGTATGAGGATCGTATCGACAACATCATCGGCATCATGTATCTCAACTATTTCTTCCGTGCGCTGGTAGAAGCGGACGGCGAGCCGGTGGACATCCGTCCCCTTCTGATGGAGCCGCTCTTCATCCATAAATCGATGAAGCTTCCCGCCGCGCTCAAGGAGATGCGCCACCGTCAGGCGCACCTCGCCATCGTCGTGGACGAATACGGCGGCACGATGGGTATCGTCACGATGGAGGATATCCTTGAGCAGATCGTCAGCGATATCTGGGACGAAACCGATGAAATCGTGGAGGAATACGTCAAAACGGGAGATTCCACCTATACCGTCTATGGCGATATGAGTATCTGGGATTTCTTTGATCTGGTTGACGTTAACGACCGCGATTTCGAGTCCGATTACACCACCGTCGGCGGCTGGGCCATCGAAATGCTGGATGCCGCTCCGCACGAGGGAGACAGCTTCACCTACAAAAATCTCTATATCATCGTCGACGCCATGGTTGATATGCGCGTCACGCGCCTCTCGGTTGTGGTAAATCCGCCCGAGGAAGACGAAGAGGAATAAAAAAGAATTCCGAGCCTTGCGGCTCGTAATTCTTTTTATTTTAAGGTCAGAATTAAAAATATAGGGGGAAAGGCTATACTTTTATTTACACAGATGATGGAAACACACATACCGAGGCTCCCTTGTGTAAAGGGAGCTGTCACAGAAGGTGACTGAGGGATTGTCGACCGAGCGCTCGGCACCGCATATCATTTTCACGTTACAGCGCTGTATTCGGCCGGTAACAATCCCTCCGTCACGGCTTGCGCCGTGCCACCTCCCTT